>DATEDE010000268.1:0-9024 GCA_035286545.1 Actinomycetota bacterium
CATGCCCGCGCCCTCGGCGAGCCGTCTCGCCTCGATGTCGAGGTCGTACATGATCTCGAGGTGATCGGCCACGAACCCTGCCGAGCAGACTACGACCGCACGCCGGCCGCTCTCGGCCAGCTCGCCGATCACGTCCTCTAGGGGCGGCCCCCACCACGGGTCCGGCGTGCGCCCCGCGCTTTGCCAAGCTGTGAGGACGCCGTCGATCCCCATCTCGCGCGCGACCTTCTCGGCCGTCATCCGCAGGCCGCCGGCGTAGCGACACCCCTCGGAACACGCGTTGCAAGTCTTGCAGCGCAACGTTCCGTCCTCGGCCGTCCGGACCGGAAGGCTGTGGGCAGTGAAGACCACCGCGGCGCCGTCGCGGATCTCGGGGTTGAGCGTCGCCAGGGCTCGATCGAGCCGGTCGCGGATCAGGGCGACGAAGAGCGCATGCTCGTCGAAGCGCTCGACGAGCGTGAACGCGGGTCCGTCCTCGCCGAGGGCACGCTCGACCCGCTCGCGGTAGGACCCGATCGACATCTCCGACCAGTAGGGTGCCATCACGATGCCGATCACGCGCCTGATCCCGTCGCGCCGCAGCTCGTCCACCGCATCGGCGATCCACGGGGGCGAGTGCTTCATCCCCAGGTAGGTGCGGAACGCCCCTTGCTCGGCGGCGTCGAGCTCACGCTGCAGCACCGCCGCCTGCGCCCGCGTGATCTCGAGCAGCGGGAACCGGTCGCCGATGTCTCGGTACCGCTGGCGGAGCTCGGCGAGCAGCTCGGGCGAGGGCGGCCGGCCGCCACGGATGTCCGTGTAGTAGCGCTCGATGTCTTCGGGTCCGTCGGCGGTCCCGTAGGCCATCACCAACACGCCGATCGGACCCTCGGTCATGCGATGAAGCATACGGACCTTGCCATCCCGCGCCGGGGCGCCGCTGCTACCGGCCCAGCGCCTTGTCCTTCACGATCTGGCGGACCGCGTGGTGACCCGGTAAGCCCGTGACCCCGCCGCCGGCGTGCGTGGCGGAGGATGCCTGGTAGAGCCCTCGGATCGGCGTCCGGTAGTCCCCGTACCCCACGGCCGGGCGCATGTGGAACAGCTGGTCCACGGAGAGCTCTCCGTGGAAGATGTTCCCGCCGATCAGGTTGAACTCCTCCTGCATCTGCTTGGGTCCGATCACCTGCCGGTGCATGATCGAGTCCCGGAACCCCGGCGCCACCTCCTCGAGCTGCCCGATCAGCCGGTCCGCGTACGCGTCGAGTTCGGCGGTGTGGTCGTCCTCCTCGTCGGCCCAGGACGCCGGAACCCACTGACTGAAGCAGGACATAACGTGGATCCCTTCCGGCGCAAGCGTCTTGTCCACCACGCTCGGGATCTCGCAGTCGCTGAACACCACGGTCGCCGCCTTGCCGGACCGGGCCTCCTGGAACGAGGCCTCCAGCTGGTCGACGTCGTCGAGCATCTCGATCGCGCCCCCGTGGATCTCGGGGTCGAAGTCCGGGTCGGCAGTGAACGTCGGCAGGCGCGAGATCGCCATGTTGATCTTCACTGTCCCCGAGCGCGTCTTCCAGTGCTCTATGTCGTGGACGAAGGTGTCCGGCAGTTCGGAGCGCTCGATCTGCTTCAGGAACGTGATCTTCGGATGGCACGAAGTGATGACGATCGGCGCGTGCACTTCCTCGCCCCCCTCGAGCGCGACCCCGTAGGTCCGGCCGTTCCGGATCAGCAGGCGCTCGACCGGCGCGTTCACGCGGATCTCGGCGCCCTTGGACTCGGCGGAGGCTCGGATCGAGTCGGCGACCGCGCCCATCCCCCCCTCCATGAACCCCCAGTGCGCGACCTCACCGTCTCCGATGTCGCCGACGGAGTGGTGCATCAGCACGTACGCGGTACCCGGCGCGTCGGGACCCGCCCACGTGCCGATGATCCCGTTCACCGCCATGAAGCCCTTCATCTGCGGCGTCTCGAACCAGCGTTCGAGCAGGTCGGTGGCGCTCATCGTGAACAGGCGCGTGACGTCGGCGATCGTCTGCCGGTCGTAGTGCTTGCGGAGCTTCCAGCCGAGCTTGGCGACGTCCCACACGCTCCCGAACTTCTTCGAGCCGATGTCGGGCGGGGTCTCCATCAGCATCGGGCCGAGGATGTTCGCGATGCGCTCGATCCATCCGTAGAACTCGAAGTACGCGTCGGCGTCGCGCTTGGACACCTTGCCGATCGACGCGCGCGTGACGTCGTCGTCCTCGGACTGGATCAGCGAGCCGCCGCTGCGCATCGGCATGTAACCCTGGCCTAGCGGCAGCAGCTTGAACCCGAACCGCTCGAGCTCCAGATCGCGTCGGATCGACGGCGGCATCAGGCTCATCGTGTAGGAGAGGGTGTTCACCTTGATGTCGGGCGCCTCGGGCCAGGGCGCCGAGGTGTCCGAGGCCCCTCCGACCTTGTGTCGGGCCTCAAGGACCACGGTCTTCGCACCCCTGCGCGCCAGGTAGGCCCCGGCGACGAGGCCGTTGTGGCCTGCACCTATCACGATCGCGTCGTAGCGGTTCGGGCCGGTCGCGGTCATCTTTGAATCTCCGTTCAATCTCGGGTCGCCGCAGCGTACACCGGACTTGGCGTCGGAGGGAAGCGGCCCTGGTCCCGTAGCATCCAGTTCAGTGACGGGGTCCGAGGAGCTGTTCGAGCGCGCCCGGCGCGTGATCCCCGGCGGGGTGGATTCGCCCGTGCGGGCCTTCGGCGCGGTTGGCGGCACGCCGCGCTTCGTCGTCCGGGGCGAAGGCGCGTACATCTGGGACGCGGACGGGAACCGTTATGTGGACCTCGTTCAGTCGTGGGGCGCGCTGCTCTTCGGGCACGCGCGCCCCGAGATCGTGGAGGCAGCGACCGCGGCGGCGGCGCGTGGGACGAGCTTCGGCGCGCCGACAGAGGCCGAGGTGGAGCTCGCCGAACGCATCACCGCCGCGATGCCGGCCGTGGAGATGGTCCGCCTGGTCTCGAGCGGCACCGAGGCCGCGATGAGCGCCATCCGCCTGGCCCGAGGCTTCACGGGGCGAGACGTGCTCGTGAAGTTCGAGGGCTGCTACCACGGGCACTCCGACGCCCTGCTCGCCAAGGGCGCCGGCTCGGGTCTGGCCGCGCTCGAGATCCCAGGTTCGCCGGGGGTGACCGAGGGCGCGGCGCGCGACACGCTCACGGTGCCGTTCAACGACGTCGAGGCCGTCCGGGCCGTCTTCGCCGAGCAGGGCGAGCGCATCGCCGTGCTCGCGGTCGAGCCGGTCGCGGCGAACATGGGCGTCGTCCCCCCCGAGCCCGGGTTCCTCGAGGGCCTGCGCGAGATCTGCTCCGAGCACGGCGCGCTCCTGCTGTTCGACGAAGTGATCACGGGGTTCCGCATCGGCTTCGGCGGGGCGCAGGGACGATTCGGGGTCACCCCGGACCTGACGGTCCTCGGCAAGGTGATGGGGGGCGGGTTCCCGTGCGCCGCGTTCGGCGGGCGCCGGGATGTGATGGAGCACCTCGCGCCCGTCGGGCCCGTCTACCAGGCCGGCACGCTCTCCGGGAACCCGGTCGCGGTGGCGGCCGGGATCGCCGCCCTTGACCTCGCGAGCACGCTCGACCCGTACCCGGACCTCGAGCGGATCGCTGCGGGGCTGACCGACGGCCTCGCGGGCGCTTTCGGCGAGCGGTCCCAACCAGCGACGATCAACCGCGAGGGGTCGATGTTCAGCGTGTTCTTCATCGAGGGGCCCGTGCGGGACTTCGCGGGCGCCAAGGCCGCAGATCACGAGCTGTACGCGCGCTTCTTCCACCACATGCTCGAGCGCGGCGTGGCCCTGCCGCCGAGCGGGTACGAGCTGTGGACCCTCGGGACCGCCCACGGGCCGGCCGAGGTCCGGCAGGTCGTAGATGCCGCAGCTTCGTTCGGCGGCTGAGCACCGCCTCCCGGGTGGCCCCGAGAGGCAGCCGGCACGCACAGGCGCGCGTAACGTTCGACGGGCTCGCCGGACGGTATAGGTGAACCCACCGAAGGAGGGATGTTCAGCGTGACCACCGAGACCGCGATCTTCGGAGCCGGCTGTTTCTGGGGCGTCGAGTACGTGTTCGAGCGCGTCCCCGGCGTGATCTCCACCGAGGTCGGCTACGCCGGCGGCCTGACCGACCACCCCACCTACCGCGAGGTGTGCTCCCACACCACGGGCCACGCCGAGGTCGCGCGCGTTACGTTCGACCGCGAAGCGGTGTCCCTCGAACAGCTGCTCGAGGTCTTCTGGGCGATGCACGACCCGACCCAGGTCGACCGTCAGGGCCCGGACGTAGGCGACCAGTACCGAAGCGCGATCTTCGTCGGCTCGGACGAGCAGCGCCGGGTCGCCGAGGACTCGAGGGCGAAGGCCCAGGAGCGCTTCGACAAGCCGATCGCGACCGAGATCATCGAGACGGGACCGTTCTGGCCCGCCGAGGACTACCACCAGCGCTACTACGACAAGAACGGGCACGAGCCGTACTGCCACGTGGTGCCGTGGCGCACGCTAGAGGAGCTCGGGCTCGTCAGCGCCTGACGTCACGGGTGGAGGACCCGATCGGCCTTGGCCGCGAAGACGAAGTCCGCCTCGTGCAGTCCGTCGATCTTGTGGGTCCAGATCGTGAGCGCAACGCGCCCCCACGCGAGCTCGATGTCGGGGTGGTGCCCTATCTCCTCGGCCAACTCACCCACGCGGTTCGTGGCGTCGAGGGCCTCGCGGAAGTCCTTGAACCGGAACACCTTGCGGAGGTGGTGGTCGTCCACGACCTCCCAGCCGTTCCCGAGGTCGGCGAGGTACGGCGCGATCTCCTCGCGGGTGAGCGGTGGGACGCCGCCGCGGCACGGCACGCACTCCATCGCGGCAAGTTCGCGAGACATCAGTCACTCCTTCCCGCCGCCAAGCGCCGCTCGACGATCGCGTCCGCGGCCGCAAGGGGCGAGACCCCACTGCCGACAGCAAGGTCGAGGACCTCGCGCACCGTGTCACCGATGCCCTCGAGGCGCTCGCGCAACCGGGCGTCGTCCTCTCCAAGGAGCTCGAACGCGGCTAGGTGGATGATCCCACCGGCGTTCACGACGTAGTCGGGCGCGTACAGGATGCCGCGTTCGGCCAGGTGGTCGGCGTCGCCGGGCTCTCCCAGCTGGTTGTTCGCCGCGCCCGCGATCACCCGACATCGGAGCGTCGGGATCGTCTCCGCGTTCAAGACGCCGCCGGTGGCGCAGGGTGAGAGCACGTCGCACTCGGTCGCGAGGATCGCCTCGGCCGAGACGTGCTCCGCATCGAGCTCGGCCGCGAGCTCCTTCGCCCGTATCTCATCGACGTCGGCGAGCGTAAGGCGCGCCCCCGCCGCGCTGAACATCCGCGCCAGCGGCGCCCCGACCGCTCCGACACCTTGGATCGCGACCTTCCTACCGCCGAGCTCCCCCGAGCCGAATGTGTACTCGACCGCTGCGCGCAGACCATGGAACACGCCGACCGCCGTCGCGGGTGCCGAGGTTCCGGAGCCGCCCGCCCCCTCGGTCCGGCCGAACACGAAGGAGCACCGCTCGGCGATCACGTCCATATCCTCGGAGCGCGTGTTCATGTCGCAGGCGGTCCTGTAGGTCCCGTGGAGCGATTCGAGGAGCTCCCCGTAGCGGAGCAGCAACCCTCGGCGGGCATCGCCGGAGGGGATCTCGGGGACGGCGAGCACCCCCTTGCCGCCGCCGAGGGGTAGTCCCGCCATCGCGTCCTTGCTCGTCATCGCCGACGACAGGAGCAGGGCGTCTCGAAGGGCCTGGTCGGGCGAGGTGTACGACTTCATCCGGGTACCGCCGGCCGCGGGACCCAGCACGGTCGAGTGGACGGTGACGAACATCCAGGCGCCGCTCGGCGCGTCGAAGCGGACGACGAGCTCCTCGCCGTCCCAGGCTCGGAGCAGGTCCTCGAACAACCGGACTACTCGGGTCTCGGCGCCGAGGCCTGCTTCTTCGCCTTCTTCTGAGCGCGCTTCTCCTTGATGGACTTCTGGGCGGTCTTCTTGTTGTGCTTCTCGCCCTTGTCCTTCGCGTGCGCCACGGCGACCTCCGTTCGCTCGACCGGAAGCCCATTATGGCGCGCTCGCCCGACCCGGGCCGCGGCGATCCGCTAGGCCAGGTCGGCGAGAGCTGCTCGGACGTCCTTGCGGATCCCGGTCACGAAGGGGACCTCCTGCTTGGTGAACCGGCGGGCCTGCGCGTCGCGCAGGCGGCGGATGCAGTCGACGATCCGGTCGAGCCGGTCGGCCTCGAACGCCAGGATCCACTCCCAGTCGTTGATCCCGAACGCACTCGTCGTGTTCGCGAGCACGTCCGGGTACTCGCGGCCGACCTCGCCGTGCTCACGGAGCATCGCGGCGCGCTCCTCGCTCGGGAGCAGGTACCACTCAGGCGCGCGGACGAACGGGTAGACGCACAGGTAGCGTCCGGGCGGTGCCCCCTTGACGAACGCCGGCGCGTGATCCGCCGTGAACTCCGCCGGTTTCACGACGCCCATGAACGTCCAGGAGGTCTCTAGCTCGCGCCCCGCCCGGGTCCGGCCGAACGCGACGAGCGCGTCCTGGACGGCGTCGGGGCTCGGGCCGACCAGCCAGAGCATCAGGTCCGTGTCGGCGCGGAAGCCGGCGGTCGAGTACGCGCCGCGGACCGAGACGGAGCCGTCCCACTCCTTGAACAGGTTCTCGACCTCCTGCGCCGCGTCGTCGAAGTCCAGGTCGCGGAACCCGCGCGTCGCCCTGAAGCAGGGGTACAGGGCGTAGACCGAGTCGCTCATCCCACCCGCTCCGTTCCGATCGGATCGCCGAGTAGGTGCGCGCGCACCCGCTCGGCGGCCTCGTTCGCGCTCCGGACGGCGTCGGCAACCCCGACCCCCCCGTACGCGTTGCCGACCACGACGATACCGGCAGGCAGCGCCTCGTGGATCGCCGCCACCCGCGCGACGTGCCCCACCTCGTACTGCGGCATAGAACGCGGCCAGCGGACCACGCGCGAGGCCTCTGGCAGCTCGGGCAGCGGGAGCACGGCCGCGAGGTGCCGACACACGGCGTCCACCATGTCTTCGTCCGGTTCGTCAAGCACGTCCTCGGAGCCGGCCGCGCCGACGAAGCAGCGGAGCACGGCCCGGTCGTGCAACGCCGGATCGGGCCACTTACGCGACAGGAACGTCGCCGCCGTCATGGGCGCGCGGGCGCTCGGCACGACGAACCCGGTTGCCTCGGGCACCGCGACCGCCGTCCCCTCGGGATAGACGAGGAGCACAACGGCGGTGCCCACGTAAGGGATCGCCGCCAGGTGGCGGGCTGCGTCCCCGGCGACCTCACCCACGAGGTCTGCGGCGACGAACGCCGGCGTCGCGACCACCACGGCGTCGGCCGAGCTCGCCGAGCCGCCATCCTCCGCACGCACGACGGACCGCTCGCCCTCGCGTGCCAGGCCGGTCACTGAAGTAGACGTGCGGATGCGCTCGACGCCGACCGCCCCGACGAGAGCGTCGATGAGTCGGCGCATGCCGCCAGCCGGGCGCAGGAACATCGGACCCGCTTCGCGTGCGGCCTTAGCGGAGGCCCTCGCGCCGCGGATCAGGCTGCCGAAGTCGCGCTCCCAGCCCGCGAGCTCGGGGAAGGTCGCGGCGACACCGAGCCGGTCGACGTCCCCCGCGAACAGGCCGCCCAGCAGGGGGGCGACCAAGATGTCGGTCGCCTCGTCACCGAGTCGACGACGCAGGAGCGCGCCGAGGGACTCGTCCCCCTCGCCGGGTCGCGCCTTCCGGATCAGGTCGGACATGGCGCGCGCGCGACCCGACCGCGAGAGCCCGGGCCAGCGAAGGAGCTCGTCGGCATCCGTCGGCACGCCGAGAGCGCTGGGCGGCAATGGGATCAGACCGCGTTCGGTCCAGACGAAAGCGCCGCGGGCGTCGGGTTCGACGAGCTCGAGGTCGAGCTCGCGGCAGAGCTCGACAGCCCAGGGCTTGCGCGCGACGAAGGAATCGGGCCCCGCATCGAGCTCGAGCCCGCCGACGACCGCGGTCGAGAGCCGCCCACCAACGGCGGGGGCCGCCTCGAGGATCTCGACGTCGAGCGACGGCTCGGACAGGAGCAGCCGGTGCGCCGTCGTGAGTCCGGCGACCCCGGCGCCCACGATGACGACGCGGGCGGTCATCGTGGGCGGGTCATCGTGCGGTCCGCTCGTGCACGAGGTCGACGAGCCTCTGCACGTGCTCAACCGGGGTACCGGGCAGGACCCCGTGACCGAGGTTGAACACGTGGCCGTCGCGGCCGCCCGCGCGCTCGAGCACGTCGAGGGTCTTGCGCTCCACGGCCTCCCACGTAGCGTGGAGCACCGCAGGGTCCAGGTTCCCCTGTACCGCGCGGTCGTGACCGACGCGGTCCCACGCCGCGTCGAGCGGCACGCGGTGGTCCACGCCGATCGCGTCGCCGCCGGCCTTCGCCATCGACGAGAGGATCTCGCCCGTGTTCACGCCGAAGTGGATCGACGGCACCGGCAGGTCGGCGAGCAGGCGCGCGGCCCACGGCCCCACGTTGGAAACGTAGTCCCGTGCGTCGAGCGCGCCGACCCAGGAGTCGAACAGCTGTACCGCCTGGGCGCCCGCCTCGATCTGCGCGAGGAGATGCGGGCGGACGATGTCGACCAGAGCGTCCATCAACGCCGACCACACGTCCGGTTCCCCGTGCATCATCGCCTTGGTCCGCAGGTGCTCACGCGATGGCCCGCCCTCCACCAGGTAGCTCGCGAGCGTGAACGGCCCGCCCGCGAACCCGATGAGCGGCACGGTCAACTCCTTGCGAAGCAGGCGGATCGCGTCGAGCACGTAGGGCTCGTCGGTCGAAGGTTCGAGCGGCCGGAGCCGCGCGACATCGGCCGCCGAACGCACCGGCGCGTCCACGACCGGGCCTGTCCCCGGACCGATGCGGATCGGCACGCCGATCGCGGCGAGCGGCACCATGATGTCGCTGAACACGATCGCGGCATCCAGCGGCATCCGC
>DATEDE010000269.1:0-18021 GCA_035286545.1 Actinomycetota bacterium
TCCCGCGTTCGCGACGCAGCAGGTAGAGGAAGAACGGCCCACCGACGAGAGCGGTGACAGCGCCGAGCGGCAGCTCTTGGGGGGCGATCACCACCCTGGCGACCAGGTCCGCGAGCACGAGGAACACAGGCCCGGCGAGCAGTACTGCCGGGAGCAGGCGCCGGTGATCCGCGCCCACCACCAGGCGCATCACGTGGGGTGTCATGAGTCCGACGAACCCGATCACGCCGGCAACGGATACGGCGGCCCCCGCGAGCAGCGCACCGAGCGCCACTGCCTGCCACTTGAACCGGTCGACGTCCATGCCGAGCTGAGCGGCGCGCTCCTCACCCAGCGAGACGAGGTTCAGGTCCCGGATCAGCAGGACCGCGCCGGCCGAACCGAGCAGGATCAAGGGTCCGACGACCTCGACGGCGCTCCAGCCTCGCGCTGACAGCCCACCGAGCAGCCAGAAGTAGATGCTCCGGATCTCCTCTCCTGCGAAGGACATCACCAACGACATCACGGCCGAGATCACCGCGGCCACGGCGATCCCCGCCAGGAGCAGCGTTGCAACGTTGACCGCCGGCCCGACCCTAGCGAGCCGGTACACGAAGGTTGCCGTGACCATGCCACCCACGAAGGCCGCGAGGGACACGCCCAGCCCGCCGAAGAGGGCACCGCCTCCCGCCACGATCACCGCGATCGCCCCCAGCGCCGCCCCCGAAGACACGCCCACGATCGCAGGATCGGCGAGCGGGTTGCGGAAGAGGCCCTGGAACAACGTTCCGGCGATCGCGAGCGCGAGCCCGACGATCACGGCGAGGATCACCCGCGGCAGTCGGAGCTGGAACAGGATCACCTCGGTCGATACCGGCACGTAGGGCCGATCGGCCAGGCCGAACTTCCACGCCACCAGCCGGACCGTGGTCAAGGGGGAGATCCCCACCGAGCCGGCCGCGACCGCGACCAGCACCGAGGCGACCAGGAGGATGGCGAGAACCGCGATGACGGTGCGGTAGCGTCGCCCCCCCGGCCGCACGTCAGTCCTCCGCCGCCGACAGGGCCGCGGAGATCTGCGCCAGCCCATCGACCACGCGCGGCCCAGGCCGCGTCACCAGGTCCGGGTCCAGGAACGCCACATTCCCGTTGGCCACCGCCTCGATCCCGGAGAACCCAGGACGCCGGGCTATCTGCTCGACGCTCTTGGCGGACTCGGCCGTCACGAGGTACACGGCGGGCGCGTCGGCCACGAGCTCGTCGACCGACCACTCTGGATAGTCGCTCGCGGCGTCGGCCGTGACGGGGTCGCACCCGGCCCGCTCGAGCAGGTCGTAGACGAACGTGTTCGGGCCGACCGTCGTGAGCGACTGCGCGAAGTACACCTCGAAGAAGCAGGTCGTGCGCTGGGGCACGGCGGCCGCGACCGCGTCGGCCTGCGCCACCATCTGGGAGACGAGCGCCTCGGCCTCCTCGGCGGCCGCGGTAACCACGCCTACCTTGCCGATATCGTCCAGTAGGTCCTCGAAGTCGGTCGCGTTCAATGTGACCACCGGGACGCCCAGGTCGCGGAGCTGCTCCTTCCACGGGTCGCCGCCGGCGATGGTGAGGAACAGGTCGGGCTCGAGCGCGATGACGTTCTCCAGGTTGGGGTCCACACCGAACTCGCCGGCGCCCCCGACCTGCTCGATCCCCTGCGCGTCGGCGGGGAAGTCGTCGAAGGGACCGGACACGCCGACGATGCGCTCGCCCAGGCCAAGAGCGAACACGATCTCGGTCATAGAGGGCGCGAACGTGACGATCCGCTGCGGCTCCTCGGGGACCGTGACCTCGAAGCCGTCGTCGTCGGTGATGGTGACCGGGAACCCCGGGTCGCTCGTCGCGCCGATCGCGACGGACCCGTCGGCTCCGGTCGGCGACGCCGCAGGCTCGTCGCCGGCGCACGCCGCGGCCAACAGGAGCAGGCAGAGCAGGGCGATGCCGAGAGTGGAACGGGTGGTTCTCACGCGCGTCTCCCTTCGTGCGAAGGACGCCGTCGAACCCTCGGGGCAGGTCTCCTGGCTCCCGGATCCGCACTCCCCCGACCCCTTCCCGGGATCGTGATCCCAGTGGCTCCGTCGGGTTCGCTCCCCGGTCACAGTGGCGCGACCGCGCCGGACTTGCACCGGCTTCCCTGTCGGCGATCCGGGATCGCCCGGACCGCTTCCGACCGGGCGGCGAGCCGCCGCCCGGTCACCCTCGAGGGTGAACGCTCTTCGGTTGTACCCGGGATGCTAGCGGACCCTCGAGACAGCCGGTGGCGCGCCCAGGGACCTCGGGTCTATGCTCCCCGACGGGATCGACGGGTGCGGAGGGTCATCAGCGTCTTCGTGGTTGCGCTGGTCGCCGCGGGTTGCGGCGACCTTGGCTCTGACCCATCTGCCCAACCCCCTGAGGATCTGTTGATCCGGCCGTCGCCCAGTGCTTTCCAGCACGTTTCCGCCGGACCGGTCACGGCGATGATCCCGGACGCCTGGCATCCCCAGCTGGCGGGCGCATCGGACGACCCCAGGCACGGGATCGTGGCCGGCCCGCGTCCCGGCGCCTGGGAAACCGGCCGGCCGCCGATCGAGGGGCTCGCCGCGATGTGGGTCGACGGCACCGAGGTCGGCGTCCCTTCGGACTACTACTACTTGGCCGGGACCAGCACGGCGCTCGACCTGATCACAGGCTCCAAGCGGTGCAGCGCGACACGCCGCCGGGTGATCGTCGACCACGTCCCTGCCTTCGCACAAGGGGTGCCGCACTCTCCCGGCGACTTCGTGGCTCGGGGCAACGGGACCTGCGTCGTGCGCGATCGGCTGACGCGCTGGGCTTATTTCGTCGCGGCTCCCGGCTATGGGCCCGTGCGCGAGGTGGGCATCCCGAGCTCGGGGCTGTACCTGGTGGTCGCCGTGATGCCCGAGTCGCCGCACGCTCCGTTCCTGATCGGACGGCTGGTGGAGCGGACCCAGTTCAACGGGGCCTCGGTCGCCGACATGATCGCCGCGGCCCGGCCGGAGTCCTCCCCGGTCGGCCCGGTCTGATCCCTTACCGAGGCGAGCGATCCACGAACGGCGTCGTCACCACGCGCGCCCGCCCCACGCGCCCGCGGATGTCAACCTCGACCGCGGTCCCCGGCTCGAAGGCGTCGGCCGGCGAGAGGTAGGCCATCGCGATGCCGTGGCCGAGCAACGGGGAGAAGCTCCCGCTCGTGATCTCGCCTACCTGGGAGCCACCGGACATCACCGGCTGATGTGCGCGAGGGATGTGTCGGCGATCGGCCGTCGCGAGGCCACGGAGGATGCTAGGTAGCCCCCCGGCCCGCTGCCGGAGGAGAGCCTTGCGCCCTGGGAACCCACCTTTGTCGAAGGAGACGGCCCACCCCAACCCGGCCTCGAGGGGCGTGCGCTCCGGTCCCAGGTCGTGCCCGTAGAGCGGGTACCCCATCTCCAGGCGGAGCACGTCGCGCGCGCCGAGCCCGCACGGCTCGATCCCCGCGTCCGCGCCCGAGCGCTCGAGCGCATCCCAGAGCTCGCGCGCCAGCTCACCGGGTGCGAAGAGCTCGTACCCGCGCTCCCCGGTATACCCGGTGCGGGCGAGCACGATCTCGGCCCCCGAGAGTTCCACGGTGCGGCAGTCGCGGAATGCCAGCTCGACGGCATCTGGCCAGAGCCTGCCTACGACGACGTGCGACCTGGGTCCCTGGACCCCGAGGAAGCACCAGTCGTCGTGGTCCACGACCTGAGCTCCCGCCGCTGCGATCGCCGAGACGACGACTTCCTTGTTCGAGGCATTCGGGACGAGGAACCACCGTTCGGGCCCGAGGCGATACACGAACAGGTCTTCCAGGACGCCGCCGTCCTCGTTCAGCAGGTGGTGGTACTGGGCCCGGCCGACATCCACCTTCCGCAGGTCGTTCGTGAGCATGCCCTGCAGGGTGTCGAACGCCCCCGGGCCGATGACATCGAGCTTGCCGAGGTGCGAGAGGTCGAACAAGCCCACGCGCTCGCGCACCGCCCGGTGCTCCGATAGCGTGCCCGTGTATCCGATCGGCATCAGCCACCCGCCGAACGGTCCAAGCCTGGCCCCGAGCTCGAGGTGCATGTCTTCCAGGGGGCCGTGGCGCAAGTCGCTATCGGCCATCGACGGGCATCCTACGTTCGCCGGTTCGGGCGGTCGCCCGGGGCAGGCGCGGTAGCATGGTCGCTCGGTATGTCCGACGCGTATGACGTAGTCGTGGTCGGCGCGGGCACGGGAGGGTACTCCTGCGCCCTGCGGGCGGCCCAACTCGGCAAGCGCGTCGCCCTCGTCGAACGCGACGAGCGCCTGGGGGGCACCTGTCTCCTTCGCGGTTGCATCCCTACGAAGGCCCTCCTGCAGTCGGCCGCCGTGATGGACGCCGTGAACCGCTCCGAGGAATGGGGCATCAAGGCCTCGGGCGAACCGGACTGGACCCAGGTCCAGGCCTTCGAGACGAGGATGGTCGACAAGCTCGTGAACGGCCTCACCGGCCTGGTGAAGGCGCGGAAGATCGACGTAGTGCATGGCCAGGCGGTCCTGGGGATCGGTCCTAGCGTCGAGGTCGGCGGCCGGACGCTGACCGCCCTAGATGTTGTGCTCGCTACAGGGTCACGCCCGAAGCTCCTGCCCGGGCTCGAGGTCACCGACCGGATCATCACCAGCGACCAGGCCCTCTGGTACCGGGAGATCCCGTCCTCGGCGACGATCATCGGTGCCGGCGCGATAGGCCTGGAGTTCGCGAGCCTATACCGCTCGCTGGGCGCCGAGGTAACGCTCGTCGAGGCGCTGCCCCGGCTTGCCCCGCTCGAGGACGACGACGCCTCGAAGGAGATCGCACGCGCGTTCCGCAAGCGCGGCATCGCTGCGCACGTGGGTGCCTCCGTCGGCTCGGTCGGCGACTTCGGTGAACACGTCGAGGTCGCGTTCGAAGCCGCCGGGAAGGCGCACACCGTGCGGGCCGACGTGTGTCTCGTCGCCGTCGGACGCGGTCCCTTCATCGAAGGGCTCGGCCTCGATCGGGGCGGCGTAGAGCGCGACCACGGCTTCGTGAAGGTGGATGGCATGCTGCGGACGACGGCCCCGCACGTCTGGGCGATCGGCGACGTCGCCGCGACGCCGCTGCAGCTCGCGCACGTCTCGTTCACGGAGGGCTACGCCGTGGCCGAGCGGATCGCGGGCATCGACGTGCCCGAGATCGAGTACGCGAACATCCCGCGCGTCACCTACTGCACCCCTGAGATCGCGAGCGTCGGCCTTACCGAGGCCCAGGCCATCGAGCGCGGCCACATCGTCGAGGTGGAGCGGTTCAACCTGCAGGGCTTGGGCAAGGCGAACATCGTCGGCGAGGGTGGGATGGTCAAGATCATCGCCGGCGCCGAGGGCGGTCCAGTGGTGGGCGTCCACATGGTCGGGCCGCACGTCACCGACCTGATCTCCGAGGCGATGCTGACCGTGGCGTGGGAGGCGGTTCCCGCCGAGGTCGCGGCCCTGATCCACCCCCATCCGTCCCTTTCCGAGGGCGTGGGCGAGGCCTTCCTCGCGCTCGCCGGCAAGCCGCTGCACGGGGCCTGAAGGGTGGCGACGACGGTCTCAGAGCAGCAGATGTCCTCGGAGGACTGGCGCGCGGGCCTCTCGGACGACCGGCTCCGGGAGATGTGGTACCTGCTGAGGCTCTGTCGCTACTTCGACGAACGCATGGAGGCTCTGTATCGGCAGGGGCGCCTTCCCGGCGCGATCTACTCGGGCCGTGGACAGGAGGGCACCCACGTCGGCGTGGCGTTCGCGCTCCGCGACGAGGACTCGCTGTTCCCGACGCACCGGGACCTGTCCGCCCAGCTCACGAAGGGCCTGGACCTCAAGCGCGTGATGGCGCAGTTCTGGGGACGGATCGACGGCTACACGCGCGGCCGCGACGGCAACAGCCACATCGGCGACTGGCAAGGCAACAAGACGTGGACCGTCATGTCGCACCTGCCGATCGCGTACCCGGTCGCCTGCGGCGCGGCGCTCGCCTACAAGCGCCGGGGTGACCCGCGCGTAGCGATGGCGATCTGCGGCGACGGCTCCACCTCTAACGGCCGGTGGCACGAGGCGCTGAACGTCTCGGCGATCTACGACCTGCCGGTCGTCTGGGTCGTGAACAACAACCAGTACGCGTACTCCACGCCCAACACCCTCGAGTTCCCGCTCAAGTCGATCGCCGAGCGCGCACCCGCGTACGAGATGCCGGGAGTACGCGTGGACGCGCAGGACGTGCTCGAGGTCTACAGGGTCGCCCACGAGGCGGTCGAGCGTGCCCGCGCCGGCGGCGGGCCCACCCTGATCGAGAGCGTGTCGCTGCGTTGGCGCGGCCACGCCGGCCACGACCCGGCGAAGTACGTGCCGAAGGAGATGCTCGAGGAGTACATGACGAACAAGGACCCCGTGAAACGGTTCCAGGAGCTGTTGCTCGCACACGACGTCGCGAGCGAGCAGGACGCGACCGCCCTCGACGAGCGCGTGAAGCTCGAGTTCGAGGCAGGGTACGAGTTCGCACTCGCCTCGCCGTTCCCGGAGCCGGGCGACGTGACGAAGGGCTTATGGGTCGAGGACGGCTACTGGAACAGCGAGCCGGGTCGCGGCGGCGGGACGGGCACCTGATGGCGACGAGGACGCTCCATGCGGGGGCCGCAGGTCACGGCGCAGAACCGCGGGGCAAGCGGACCGATGCCGGCGAGGCTACCTACCTCATCGCGATCGCCGAGGCGCTGTGGGAGGAGATGGAACGGGACGCGCGCGTGTTCATGCTCGGCGAGGACATCGGGAACTACGGCGGGGCCTTCAAGGTCACCGAGGGCTTCATCGATCACTTCGGACCCGAGCGCGTGATGGACACCCCTATCGTCGAGGAGACGATCGTCGGGATGGCGCTCGGCGCGGCGATGGAAGGGCTCCGCCCGGTCGCCGAGTTCCAGTACGCGGACTTCATGAGCAGCGGCTTCGACGAGATCACCACGGCGCTCGCCCGGTACCACTACCGCAGCGGAGTCCCGGCACCCGTCGTGCTCCGAGGCCCGAGCGGCGGCGGCGTGCGAGCCTCCAGCTTCCACTCCTTCAACCCCGAGCCGTGGTTCGCACACTCGCCCGGGCTGAAGGTCGTTACCCCGGCCTTCCCTACCGACGCGAAGGGCCTGCTGAAGGCCGCGATCCGCGACGACAACCCGGTCGTCTTCCTTGAGCACAAGTGGATCTACCGCCGCATCAAGGAGGTCGTGCCCGAGGACCCGGACTTCGTGCTGCCGATCGGCAAGGCCGACGTGAAGCGCGCCGGCGACGACATCACGATCGTGGCCTACGGGATGATGGTGCACCAGGCCCTGGAGGCGGCCGAGAACCTCGCCACCGAGGGCATCCGCGTCGAGGTGCTCGACTTGCGCTCAGTGCAGCCGCTCGACAAGGAGGCGATCCTCGCGTCGGTCGCGAAGACCAGTCGGGCGATCGTCCTGTACGAGAGCCACCGGTTCCTCGGCATCGGCGCAGAGGTCGCCGCGGTGATCGCTGAGGAAGCCTTCGAGTCGCTCGACGCGCCCGTCGTGCGCCTAGCGCCGCCCAACGTGCCGGTGCCCTTCTCCCCCACGCTCGAGGACGCCTACCTGCCGCAGGTGGCCGATATCGAGGACGCCGTCCGCAAGCTCTCCGCCTGGTAACGGGAGGTCCGATGCACGTCAAGATGCCGCAGCTCGGCGAGACCGTGATCGAGGGCACGATCCTGAAGTGGCTCAAGGCCGAAGGCGACCAGGTCGCACTCGACGAGCCGCTGTTCGAGATCTCGACCGACAAGGTCGACACCGAGGTGCCGTCTTCTGCCGCCGGAGTCTTGACGAAGATCCTCGTGCCCGAGGGCTCCACGGTCGCCGTCGGCACCGAGCTCGCTGAGATCGCTGAGGCGGGGGTGGTCGCGGCAGCGGCGACGCCGGGGGACTCGTCTCCGGGATCGTCCGTGCGGCCCGGCGCGGGGGCCGGAGACGAGCCCCCGGCGCCCTCCTCTGCCGCTCCCGTCGCCATTTCCGTGCCGGCCGGCACGGCCGCTTCGACACCGACCGGTGTCCCGGTGGATCGCGGATCTCGGTCGCAGATCCTGTCACCGCTCGTGCGCAAGCTCGCCGCGGAGCACGGGGTCGATCTGGCGAACGTCGTCGGCACGGGGACGGGGGGGCGGATCACGAAGAACGACATCCTCGCCTTCGTGGGTAGAGCGCCGACTGCGGCAGCGGCCGCACCCTCGGCCGCTCCTGTTCTCACCGCTCCCGCTCCTGCCGCCACCACCCCCGGTGCCGTGCCTGCGGCTTCGATCGCGGCGGGGGTGGGAGAAGAGGTCGTTGCCATGTCGCACATACGGCAGGCGATCGCGAAGCACATGTACGGATCGGTGCAGAGCACCGCTCGGGCTTGGACGATGGTCGAGGTGAACGTGGAGCAGCTCGTGCAGCTGCGGGCGCGAGCGAAGGACGCGTTCCTGGCGAAGTACGGGGTGAACCTGACGTACCTGCCGTTCGTTGTTCGGGCGACGGTGGACGCGTTGCACGAGTTCCCGAACGTGAACGCGCGGCTGGATGGGGAGAACATCGTGCTGCACAGGTACGTGAACATGGGGATCGCGGTGTCCTACGACGCCGGGTTGATCGTGCCGGTGATCAAGGGTGCAGACGGGATGAACTCGGTTGGGCTGGCGCGGGCGATCGCGGATCTGGCTGCGAGGGCTCGGGCGCACCAGCTGAAGCCTGACGAGGTCCAGGGAGCGACCTTCACGATAACGAACCCGGGGCCGTACGGGTCGATCGCGTCGGTGCCGATCATCAACACGCCGAACACGGGGATCATCTCCCTGGACGCGATCACGAGGCGAGCGGTGGTGATCGGCGACGCGATCGCGATCCGCTCGATGGTGAACATCTCGATGTCCTGGGATCACCGGGTGATCGACGGGGAGCTCGCGACACGGTTCCTGGCCCGGGTCAAGGAGAACCTCGAGACCTGGGACTTCGGCGGCGACCTCGGCGTCTGACCCTATGTCTCGCGCCGGCCGCCTGATCCGCCCGGATGGGCCCGTCGACTACGACGCGGCGAACGCGGCGATGCACGGGCTCGCCGAGGCGCGCCTGGCTGGCACGGTCGAGGACTCGCTGATCCTGCTCGAGCACCCACCGGTGTTCACGGCCGGGCGGCGGTGGAAGCCCGACCACATCGTGTGGACGCAGGATCGGATCCGGGCCGCCGGTGCGGAGCTCCGGTTCATCGACCGCGGGGGCTCGCTCACGTTCCATGGCCCGGGGCAGCTCATCGGCTACCCGGTGCTCGATCTCGGGTCGACGCCCGACGCCCTCCGGTTCGTGCGGAACCTCGAGGAGGTGCTGATCCGTTCGGCCGCCGACATAGGCATCGATCTGCACCGGAGCGACGTGCAGACCGGGGTCTGGTCGGGCGAGCGGAAGGTCGCTGCGATCGGGGTCCGGCTGATGCGGATGCGGGTGAGCCTGCACGGGTTCGCGCTGAACTGCACTACCGACCTGTCCTGGTACGACGCCATAGTGCCCTGTGGGCTGGCCGAGGAGGGGGTAACCTCGCTGTCCGAGCTGGCAGGGCGCGACGTGAGCGTTCAACAGATGGCGCCGATCGTGGCTCGGCGGTTCGAGGAGGTCTTCGGCCTCCGGTTGCAGACCCAGGAGTGCGAGTGGCCCACGCACCCGGCATCGACCGTCGCCGCCTCGGCGAGCTGAGCGAGCTCGAACTCACGCGCTTCGCCGCCGAGCGCCCCCGCTCCGCCGGCCTGCTCGAGCGCGCCCGCGCCTCGATGCCTCAGGGGGTGCCCAACGGCTGGATGGCCGAGCTGTTCGGTCACGACCCGCTCTGGATCGAGCGAGGAGAGGGCGCGTGCATGATCGACGTCGACGGGCACCGCCTGCTCGACACGAACATCGCGGACACGTCGATGTTCTGCGGCTACTCCCCCGAGCCCGTCGTGAAGGCCGTGAGCGAGCGGATCGCGCTCGGCCCGCAGTTCCTCATGCCGACCGAGGACGCGATCCTCGTGGCCGAGGAGCTCGCGCACCGATGGGGACTACCCAAGTGGCGGTTCACGCTGTCGGCGACCACGGCGAACACCGAGGCGATCCGTGTGGCGCGCCACCTCACGGGACGGCCGAAGCTGCTGATGTTCGAGGGCAAGTACCACGGCCACGCCGACGAGATGCTCGTCACCCGCGAGGACGGCGAGCTGAGGCCGGAGATGCTTGGGCTGCTCCCCAGCGTCACCGACGAAGTGCGTCTGGTGCCGTTCAACGATCTCGAGGGGCTCGAGCGCGCGCTGTCGCCGGGCGACGTCGCGTGCGTCGTCACCGAACCCGCGCTTACCAACGTAGGCGTGGTGATCGCCGACGAGGACTTCCACGACGAGCTCCGGCGTCTCACGCGCGAGACCGGCACCCTGCTCGTGATCGACGAGACCCACACGCTGATCTGCGGGCCCGGCGGGCTGGTGCGGGCCTGGGGGCTCGAGCCGGACGTGATCACCCTCGGCAAGTCGATCGGAGCGGGCGTGGCGATCGGCGCGTACGGGATGACCGAGGAGGTCGCCGCGGCGCTCGAGGTCACGGCGAGCTTCGGCGGCGGGGACTTCGTGCCCGAGGTCGCGAGCGGCGGCACCCTGTTCGGCAACGCACTCCAGCTCGCCTCGGCGCGCGCCGCCCTGACCGAGGTCCTCACCGACGAGGCGTACGAACGCGCCTCGCGCCTTGGCGAGCGCCTCGCGGACGGCATCGAGGCGGCGGCCGACTCGGCGGGCCTGCCGTGGAGGGCCCACCGGCTCGGCCCGCGAGCGGGGTACGCGTTCGATGGCCGGCTCCCGAGGACCGCCACCGACTCGCACGAGAGCCACGATCGCGAGCTGTACCGGCTGCTGCGCCTGTGGATGGTCAACCGCGGCGTGTGGGAGGCGATGGAGTGGGCCGGGCCTGCGATCTCGATCGCGGCGACCGACGCCGACGTCGACCACTACGTGGCGACGCTCGAGGAACTCGTGACGGAGCTGACGGCGTGAGCGACGATCGGATCCATTTCGCCGCCGACCACGGCTACTCGCGAGCGGTCGAGCACTACCGCCGGGGCAGACCCTCGTACCCGGACGACGCCGTCGGATACCTGGTCGAGGAGCTCGAGATACGCGAGGACCGTGACGTGCTCGAGCTCGGCGCCGGCACGGGCAAGTTCACCGAGCTGATCGCGCTGTCCGGCGCCCGGATAACGGCGATCGAACCGGTAGCCGCGATGCGCCAGGCCCTAGAGCTCAACTGTCCGACGATCACGGTCCTCGACGGCACCGCCGAGGCGATCCCGGTGGCGGACGGATCGACCGACGCCGTCGTAGCCGCGCAGTCGTTCCACCGGTTCGACGGCGAGCGCGCCCTCCCCGAGATCCACCGCATCCTGCGCGAGGAGGGAACCCTCGGCCTGATCTGGAACATCCGCGACGAGGCGAGCGACTGGTCCGAGCGCCTCACGGCCATCTTCGACCGTCTCGCCGGCGACAGCCCGCGGTACCGCGACGGCCGCTGGCGAGAGGCTTTCGAGCGCACGGACCTGTTCAGCCCGCTCCACCGCCGGGTCGCGTACCACGTCCACCACGTCACACCCGAGGCGTTCATGGACCGCGTCCTCTCGGTGAGCTACGTCACCAGCGCCTCCGAAGCCGAGCGCGACCGCCTGATCGCAGAGGTCACCGAGCTCCTCGGATCCGACGAGGAGCTCGCGGGCCGTGACGAGATCGTCATGCCTTACCGCACCGACGTGTTCTGGTGCTCCCGCCGTTGAGTCACGCGTCGGCGACGAGGGCGTAGCGGGGCTTTCGCTCGAGCCAGCCCAGGGGCCACGGCTCGTGGAGCTCGGCGGCCCACTCGACGTCGCGGAGGCGCTTGATCCGAACGGCTCTCCAGCCGGCCTCGTGCGCGGCCTCTATCAGAGGGAGCGGCGAGGGCAGGCGGGCGAGAGGGAGCACGGCGAGGACCTCGTCGGGGTAAGGGGCGTGGTGGTCGTCGCGGATACGCATCAACTTGCGGATCGCCTCGGCGGTGGCGTCCCGAGCGCGCTGTGCCGGGTTCGTCGAGCCCCACACGCCCTCGAAGAGCACGAGCCTAGCCGCGACCTGGCGCCACCGCTGGAGCGCGAACACTGGGTCGGGCAGTGTCCACAGCACGTGGCGCTCCATCACGGCGTCGAACGGTCCTTCGGGCGGCTCCGTGGCCGAGCCGACGACGAACGTCAGCCGGTCCTCCAGCCCCCGCTCCTTCGACTTGTCCTGTGCTCGGGCGAGCATGCCGCTCGACACGTCGAGCGCCGTGACCTCGTGGCCGAGCTCGGCGGCGAGCAGCGAGAGGGCGCCGGTCCCGGCCCCGGCGTCCAGCACCGTGGCCGGCGCGGCCGGCAGCACCTCGCGGAGCGCCTGGCGCCATGCAGCCGCCTCGAGCGGGTCAGATATCGCGTGGGACTTGGTCTCGTCGTACGTGTGCGAGTCCGCGTCCCAGAAGTCGCGGATACGGCCGTGGACGTCGGCCATCAGAACAGCGCGCTCGCCAGGCGGCGACGGTACTCGGGCACGAGCCCGTTCTCGTCCTCGTCGCCCAGCACGGCGAACACCTCAAGCATCGCCTGACGAGCGTCGGGGTCGTCGCCGAGCGCGACGAGCATCCCGTCGAGCGCCCTCTGCCAATCGCCCTGCGCCGCGAGGCGCTTGGCGCCCGCTAGCGTGCCGACGTCGGTGAGGTTCGCCCAGCCGCGCACCTCGAGCATCGCGAGGATCCGCTCGGCGTCGGGGTCCGGCAGCACGGGCATCAGCGTCTGCCGGGCCTCATCACCGCGATCGGTCTCGGCCAGCACACGGCCGAGCCCCACGCGCGCGTCGCGATTGTTGGGATCCACGTCGAGCGCCTCGCGGTACTTTTGCTCGGCGCCCTCGAGGTCGCCGTCCAGCTCAACCTCGAGCGCGTCCTCGGCTTCGAGCTCGGCCTCGCTGGGCATGAGCTTGTCGATGAACTCGTTCACCATCGGCTCGGGGATGGCGCCCACGAACCCATCGATCGGCTTGCCGTCGCGGAACGCGACCACGGTCGGGATGCTCTGCACCCCGAACTGCCCGGCCGTATAGGGGTTCGCGTCCACATCGAGCTTGGCGAGCAGGAAGTCACCACCCCGCTCGTCGGCCACCTTCTCCAGGATCGGGCCGAGCGTGCGGCACGGCCCGCACCAGCTCGCCCATAGATCCACCACCACGGGCCGTCGCTTGGACTCCTCGACGACCGCCTCCAGGAAGTTCTGGTCGGTCGCCTCGATGACGACCGGGCCCTTCTCGATCACCTGTGCCATCTGATCCCCTCGTGTCCTCTCGTTCGTCTCAGGTTACCCGGGCCCGCTTCAAGAGCAGGGCGTTCAGCGCCACCAGTAGGGTCGAGCCAGACATCGCGAGCGCCGCGATCTCGGGCCGGAGCGTGAGCCCCGCCCAGGCGAAGGCCCCAGCGGCGATCGGCAGCGCCACGGCGTTGTATCCGACGGCCCAGCCCAGGTTCTGCCGCATCTTCCGCACCGTCGCCCGCGACAGGCTCATCGCGATCGCGACGTCGGCCGGGTCGGCCCGCATCAGCACGACGTCGGCCGCCTCCATCGCGACGTCCGTGCCCGTTCCGATCGCGATGCCGACGTCGGCCCTCGCGAGCGCGGGGGCGTCGTTCACACCGTCGCCGACCATCCCGACCTTGCGGCCCTCGTCCTGGAGGGACGCCACCTGTCGTTCCTTGTCCTCGGGACGGACCTCGGCGAGCACCCGCGCGATGCCCAGCTCTCCGGCGACACGCTCGGCGGTGGCCCGGTTGTCGCCGGTCAGCATGACGACCTCCACCCCGTCGGCCGCGAGACGTGCGACGGCGTCGCGCCCGCTGGGACGGACCGCGTCCGCGAGCGCCACGACCCCTGCGGCACGGCCGTCCACGGCAACGAAGGCGACCGTGCGGCCGGCACCCTGGAGCTCGGCACCCGCTTCCCTCAGGCCGTCGAGTGCCGCGGCCTCGAGCTCGAGCAGGCGCATCGAACCGACGGCCACGGTCCGGCCATCGACCTCGGCCACCGCGCCGGCGCCGGCGACCGCTCGGAACCCGCGGGCGTGGGGTACCTCGAGGCCCAGAGAACTGGCGGCCCGTACGATCGCCTCGGCCAGAGGATGCTCGCTCTCGCGCTCGACGGCGGCGGCCAGGCGGAGCAGTTCCCCCTCGTCGAGCCCGTCGGTGCGGACCGCGTCCACGGCGGGTTCGCCCATCGTGAGGGTGCCGGTCTTGTCGAACACTACCGTCGTGAGCTCGGACGCCTGCTCGAGCGCGCCCGCGTCCTTGAACAGGATCCCACGGCGCGCGCCCATGCCCGTGCCCACCATGATCGCGGTGGGCGTGGCCAATCCAAGCGCGTCCGGGCAGGCGATCACGATCACGGTGATCGCGAACAGCAGGGCCATCTCGAACGAGGACCCCACGATCCAGAACCAGACCCCGAACGTAAGGAGGCCGCCTCCGAGCGCCACGAGCACGAGCCAGAACGCGGCCCGGTCGGCCAGCCGTTGTGCGGGCGCCTTCGAGTTCTGGGCAACCTGCACCAGCTGCACGATCTGCGCAAGTGCGGTGTCCGAGCCCACCTTCGTCGCCCGGGCCCGGAGGGCTCCGTGGCGGTTGATCGTGGCGCCGATGAGCTCGTCGCCGGGTGCCTTCACGACCGGGAGGCTCTCGCCGGTGATCATCGACTCGTCCACGCTGGACCCGCCCTCCTCGACGAGGGCGTCCACCGGGATCTTCGACCCCGGGCGCACGAGCAGGAGGTCGCCGACCACGACCTCGGCTGTCGACACCTCGACGGGCTCGCCGTCTCGGACCACCACGGCCTTCGGCGGCGCGAGGTCGAGCAGCGCGCGAACGGCGTCGCTCGCGCCGGCGCGCGCCCGCAGCTCCATCCAGTGCCCGAAGAGCACGAACGCGGCGAGCAGGCTGATCGCCTCGAAGAAGTGCTCGCCCTCCAGACCCATCACCACCGCCACCGAGTAGATCCAGCCGACGCTGATCGAGGTGGCGACGAGCACCATCATGTCGAGCGTGCCGTTGCGGAGCGCCGCGACCGCACCGCGGAAGAACACCGTCGAGCTGTAGAACACGACCGGAAGCGACAGCAGTAGGGACAGTACGTCGGTCCGCATCCCTAACGGCGCGTCCAGCTCAAGGCCGAAGACCTCCACAGCGAGCGGCGAGTACAGGAAGATCGGGACCGCGAACACGATCGCGACGACGAACCGTCGGCGCATGTCGGCCGCCATCTCGGCGATGGACACTCCAGCGTGCCCGCCGTGCCCGGTGTGCGCATCGGCTGCGCGCTTGCCGTTCGGAGCGTGGGCCTCGTGGCTCGCCGGATCCTCCATCGGATCGCACATGTGCCCGGGGACCGAGCGTCCAGCGCAGTGGTACCCGCATGCCTCTATGAACCCTTCGAGCTCATCGAGCGAGGTCCGCTCCGGGTCGTAGTGGACCGTGGCGGTCTGGTTCAGCGCGTTTGCCCAGACTCGGATGACACCGGGACGCGCCGAGAGACGACGCTCCACCCCGGCGCCGTCCATCACGTCGAGCAGGCCGCCCACGTGCAGCACGACCTCGGCCGGCTCGAGGGTCATGGCCGCTGCCGCTCCGTGACCGCCGTGGTCGCCGAGGCTCGTCGGAGTGGCGTGGCCGGGATGGCCTCCATGCATCGAGTGGTCCATGTCGGTCACCGCCCGAACCGTCGCAGCCGGAGCGAGTTCGCGAGCACCGAGACCGAGGACATAGCCATCGCGGCACCCGCGATCACCGGGTTCAGCAGCCCGAACGCCGCGAGCGGGATCGCAGCGACGTTGTAGCCGAACGCCCAGAACAGGTTCTCCGCGATCGTGCGGAACGTCCGCCGGGAGAGCCGGATCGCGCTCACGACCCCGGCGAGGTCGCCTCGGATCAGCGTGATATCGCTGGCCTCGATCGCGACGTCGGTCCCGGTCCCGATAGCGATGCCGAGGTCGGCCTGCGCGAGCGCGGGTCCGTCGTTGATCCCATCGCCCACCATCGCAACGACCCGGCCCTCGGCCTGCAGTCGGCGGATCTCCGCGACCTTGTCCTCGGGGTGCACCTCGGCGAGCACGCGGTCGACGCCCACCAGCGCAGCGATCGCCTCGCCGGTGACGCGGTTGTCCCCGGTCAGCATGACGACCCCGATGCCGAGGCCGTGCAGCCCGGCGACCGCCTCGACCGCGTCCGGCTTCAGCGTGTCGGCGACCGCGTACACGGCCTGGGCCACGCCCTTCCAGCCGCCCCACACCACCGTCGAGCCCTGGGCCTGCATGCGCTCGGCTTCTCGCTCGATCGAGGGGGGGACCCGGATGCCCTGCTCCTCGAGGAACGAGCGGCGCCCCACGAACGCCTCGACGCCGTTCAGGGAGGCGCGTGCGCCCTCGCCGGGCACGGCGCGGAAGTCGCGGACCTCTGGGATAGGCACACCACGCTCCCGAGCGCCCTCGACGATCGCCTTGGCGATCGGGTGCTCGCTCCCGGCCTCGACGGCCACTGCGTGCTCGAGCGCCTCGACGCACCCGAAGACCTCCACGAGCCGCATCCGCCCCTCGGTGAGGGTCCCGGTCTTGTCGAAGACGACCGTGTCCACGCTCCTCGAGCGCTCGAGGATCTCGGCGCCCCGGATCAGGATGCCCATCTGCGCCCCTCGGCCGGTCCCGACCATGAGAGCCGCGGGCGTGGCGAGCCCGAGCGCGCACGGGCACGCGATGATCAGCACGGCGACCGCCGGCACGAGCGCTGCCTCCACCGAGCCGTCGACCGCGTACCAGGCGAGCGCCGTCACCACGGCGATCCCGATCACGATCGGCACGAAGATGCCCGCTACCCGGTCGGCGAGGCGCTGGATCGGCGCCTTCGAGCCCTGGGCCTCGGCGACCAGTCGGGCGATCTGCGCGAGCGCCGTATCCTCGCCGACGCGGGTAGCCTCGAACACGAGGACCCCGTCCACGTTCACCGTGCCGCCCGCGACCTCGTCACCCGCCGCCTTCTCGACCGGCACCGACTCGCCGGTGAGCATCGACTCGTCCACGGCGGAGGCGCCCTCCAGGACGCGGCCGTCGACCGGGATCTTCTCGCCGGGCATGACCTTGAGCGTCCAGCCGACCTGCACCGAGTCCACCGGCACCCTGAGCTCCTTGCCGCCCCGAACGACCCGGGCGTCCTTGGCGCCGAGCTCCAGCAGGCGCTTGATCGCTTCCGATGCGCGGCCCTTCGCGCGCGCCTCGAGCCACCGCCCGAGCGCGATGAACGCGATGATCACCGCGGCGCTGTCGAAGTACAGGTCCTCCATCCCGGTGAGCGCCCACAGCGAGTACCCGTACGCGGCGAGCGTGCCCAGGGCGATCAGCGTGTCCATGTTGGCCGAGCCGCGGCGCGCCCGGATCGCGGCGCCGCGCAGGAAGGGCCAGCCCGAGTAGAACTCCACCGGTGTCGCGAGCGTGAACGCGGTCCACCGCGCCCACGTCTCGTCCATCCAGAACAGCGACACCACCAAGGTGGCGATCCCGAGCGGCCATGCGACCAGCAGCCGTCGCATCCACGCCCTTTCCTCGCGACGTGCGGCCTCTTCGGTCTCGTCGACGTGGATCTGCAGGTCGTAGCCCCTGGCCTGCACGGCCTCGCGCAAGCTGTCGAACGCGGGCGCCTCGCCGGACAGGTGCACGAGCGCCTCGCCCGTCGCGAAGTTCACGGAGGCCCGCACCCCCGGCTGCTTGTTCAGGGTCTTCTCGACGCGCGCGGCGCACGAGCCGCACGTCATGCCGAGGACGTCGAGGCGCAGCTCCTCGCGTTCGCGCACGTTGGTATCAGCCATGGCGATCTACTTCCCCGAGAAGCGGGCGACGGCGGC
>DATEDE010000270.1:0-3288 GCA_035286545.1 Actinomycetota bacterium
GGAGCCCGCCGAGGCGCTCAGCGTCGAGGTGGACGGCGCGCCCGAGCTCTCGGCGGGCGGCCCAGGGGGGCTGAACCTCGCGCTCGTGGCCGCCCTCGCCCTGGCCGACGCGTGCCCCCAAGCCGTCGGCGCGCTGGTCCGCATCCAGAAGCGGATCCCAGTGGCGAGCGGCCTCGGGGGCGGCAGCGCGGACGCGGCCGCGACGCTCCACGCGCTGAACGAGCTGTGGGGGTGCGACGTCGACCCGCTCACCCTGGCCGGGATGGGCGAGCTCATCGGCTCGGACGTCCCGGCGATGCTCGTCGGCGAGCCTGTCCTGATGACGGGTCGCGGCGAGCGCCTGGCCCCCGCAGCCTGCGCCGTCCTTCACTGGGCCCTCGTAGACGTCGGGTTCGGGGTGAGCTCGCCGGACGCATACCGGTGGTGGGACGAGGACGGCGGCCACACGGGCCCGAACCCGGACGAGCTGCTCGCCGCCGCCGCCGGAGGCGATCCCGCCGCTCTGGGCCCGCTGCTCTTCAACGACCTCGAGGCGCCGGTCGTGGCGCGCCACCCCGCGATCGGCGAGGCCAAGGCGCGGCTGCTCGCCGCCGGCGCGCTCGGCGCGGTGATGAGCGGGAGCGGCTCGTCGGTCGTGGGATTGGCGGGGGACGAGGACCACGCTCGCGCCCTCGCGGAGGTCGTCGACGGGACCCCCGTCGTTGGACCGACCGCCGGCGGGGGATAATCCGTGCCATCCGGGGTCGTCTAACGGCAAGACGCGGGCCTTTGGAGCCCTAGATGGAGGTTCGACTCCTCCCCCCGGAGCTCGCTGAGTGCCATCGACACGAGAGGGGAGCGCTTGTCGGAGGTCGCCTGTCCGTCCTGTGCCGCGCCGAACCCAGCCGGCAACCGCTTCTGCGGCTCGTGCGGCTCCGCGATGGAGCTCGGGTGTCCGTCCTGCGGCTCGGCCAACCCGGCCGGCAACCGCTTCTGCGGCTCGTGCGGGGGCTCGCTGGACGCGTCGACCCCTGACGCGACGCCGCTGGAGCTGGAAGAGCGCAAGGTCGTGTCGATGGTGTTCGCCGACCTCACCGCGTCGACCGAGATGGCATCGCGGCTGGATCCCGAGGACCTGCGGGCGGTGCTGCGCCCCTTCTACGACGCTATGGTCGAGGAGATCGATCGCTACGGCGGGACGGTCGAGAAGTTCATCGGCGACGCGATCGTGGCGGCGTTCGGCGCGCCGGTCGCCCACGAGGACGATCCCGAACGCTCGATCCGGTGCGCGCTCGCGATGCACCGGCGTCTGGCCGAGCTGAACACCGACCTCGCCGAGCGCGCGGGCGGCGACCTCGTGATGCGGATCGGCATCAACACCGGTGAGGTGATCGCGCACTCGATCGAGGAGGGCATCGTCACCGGCGAGGCCGTGAACATCGCCGCACGCTTGCAGGCCCTCGCCGAACCCGGACGCGTCGTCGTGGGGGAACGTACCTACCGCCACGCCCGCCACGCGTTCGCGTTCGAGGACCTCGGCGGGGTGAACGTGAAGGGCATCGAGCGGCCGCTGCACGTGTTCGCGGTGCAGGGAGCGATCGCCGCGCCGCGCGAGATCGGTGGGGCGTTCGAGGCGCGGTTCGTCGGACGAGGAGGGGAGCTGGACCTGCTCCGGCTCCTGTACGAACGCACCGTCCGCGAGGCGCGTCCCAACCTGGTCACGGTGGTCGGCCCCCCCGGGATCGGCAAGAGCCGTCTGTCCTACGAGCTCGCGCGCGCGCTCGGCGGCCGTGGCGCCCGGGTCGTCCGTGGCAGGTGCCTGCCCTACGGCGACGGCCTGACGTACTGGCCGCTGGCCGAGATCGTGAAGGCGGACGCGGGGATCCTCGACAGCGATCCTCCCGAGGCGGTCCTGCGCAAGGCGCAGGAGCGGCTCGATCCGTGGTTCCCCGGCGAGGAGGCGATGGGCACCACGGCCGTGCTGCTCTCCTCGATCGGGATCGAGCAGACCTCCGACCCCCTGGCGGGGACCGAGCGGGACGCCGCACAACGGCAGATCGCGCGCGCCTGGCAGCGTTACCTCGAGTCGATGGCATCCTTCGGGCCGCTCGTCGCGCTGATCGAGGACCTCCACTGGGCCGATCCGATCCTGCTGGAGCTGATCGAGACCGTGGTCTCCCGGGCTGGCGGGCCCGCGCTCATCCTGTGCTCGGCGCGCCCGGAGCTGTTCGAGCGGCGTCCGGATTGGGGCGGCGGCCTGTCGAACGCCACCACGCTCTCGCTCTCGCCGCTGTCGGCGACGGACTGGGCCGAGCTGATCGAGGACCTGTTGGACGGTCGGGCGCCCGCCGAGGTCGTCGGGCCCATCCTGCATCGCTCCGAAGGGAACCCCTTCTTCGCCGGCGAACTGCTCCGGATGATGGTCGAGGACGGCACCCTTTCGCGGCGCGACGGCCGGTGGACGCTGGTCCGGGAGCTGCCCTCGACGCTTCCCGACACCGTGCAGGGGGTCATCGCTTCGCGCATCGACCTGCTCGAACCCGACGAGAAGCGCGCGATCCAGGACGCCTCGGTGATCGGACGGCACTTCTGGGTTGCGGGCGTCGAGCGGCTGGGAGCGCCGTCGGCGGAGCGCGCGATCGAGTCGCTCGTCGCCAAGGGGCTCGTCGGCGAGCAGGAAGGGTCCTCGATCGAGGGAGAGCGGGAGTTCGTCTTCAACCACATCCTCACGCGCGACGTGGCCTACGCGGGGATCCCGAAGGCGCGACGTGTGCAGGCGCACGCGATCGTCGGTGCGTGGATCGAGGAGGGCACCCAGGGGCGGGCCGAGGAGTTCGCGGAGATCCTCGCGCATCACTTCTCGCTGGCCGGGGACGAGGATCGGACGGCTCGCTACGCGCTCCTGGCGGGGCAGCGGTTGCTGCGCGTGTTCGCCGCCGAGGACGCGATCGCCTGGTTCGACCGCGCGATGGACGCCGCCGGATCCGCCGGCCCCGGCGTGCGGGCCCAGGTCGCGCTCGCGCGGGGCGGTGCCAGGGAGCAGTTGGGCAGGTTCGAGGACGCACGTGTGGATTTCGAGTACGCCCTCTCGGAGGCGCGCGACGCCGGCGATGCAGCGTCCGAAGCCCGCGCCCTCGCCGCGACCGCGCACGTACTGTGGCTGCTCGACCGCTACGACGAGGGGAGCGCCAGGCTGCCCGAGGCGCTCGAGCGGGCTCGCGCGGTCGGGCTCGCCGACGTGGAGGCGCGACTCCTGTACACGGCGGGGACCCTGCGGTTCGGGCGGGGCGAGTTCGGTGAGGCGATCCC
>DATEDE010000271.1:0-2930 GCA_035286545.1 Actinomycetota bacterium
GAGATGCCGCACGGCGGCTACAAGGAGAGCGGGTACGGCAAGGACATGTCGATGTACTCGCTGGAGGACTACACGCAGATCAAGCACGTGATGTGGTCGCTCGACTAGGGGCGACGTCAGCCCGCAGGACCGGCGCGTCCCAGGCATCCCGGGGCGCGCCGGTCCACGAAGGCCCGCGGACGAGCGGGTCCGGACCGAGTGAGGTGAAGCAGCGATGACGGCACGACCGTTCCTGGTGAACGGGCAGTGGCGGACGGGCGAGGGCTCGTTCGAGGTCCACAGCCCCTACGACGGCGCCGTGGTGGCCGAGATCGGTGTCCCCACGGCCGCCGACGTCGAGGAGGCGGTCGCAACGGCCGCCGCCACGTTCGAGGAGTCCCGGCGCCTGCCGGTACACGCCCGCGCGGAAGCGCTCGATCACATCTCCCGGCGCCTCGGGGAGAGCATCCCGGAGAACGCCGCGCTGATCGCGAAGGAGGGGGGCAAGCCGATCAAGTGGGCCACGGCCGAGGCCACGCGGGCCGTCTCCACGTTCCGCTGGGCGAGCGAGGTGCTCCGCCACGGCGACGACGAGCTGATGCGCCTGGACACCGAGGCGGCGCTCGGCTCGAGGATCGGGCTGCTGCGCCGGTTCGCGTTCGGCCCGGTGCTCGGGATCACCCCGTTCAACTTCCCGCTCAACCTCGTGGCCCACAAGGTGGCGCCCTCACTGGCGGTCGGCGCGCCGATCGTCGTGAAACCTGCCTCGGCCACGCCGCTCGGCTCGCTACGCCTCGCCGAGCTGTTCGCCGAGACCGATCTGCCCAAGGGGATGTACCAGGTGCTCCCGGTGTCCTCGAAGGTCGCCGACGGGATGGCGCGCGACGAGCGGTTCCGCAAGATCTCGTTCACGGGCTCGGCCGAGATCGGCTGGTACCTGAAGGGTCTTGACCCGAAGAAGCGCGTCACGCTGGAGCTCGGCGGCAACGCCGGGGTCATCGTGCACTCGGACGCGGACCTGGACCTGGCGGCCCAGCGGGTCGCGTTCGGCGGGTACTATCAGGCCGGTCAGTCGTGCATCAGCGTGCAGCGGGTGCTGGTGCAGTCCGAGGTCTACGAGGACTTCGCGACGCGCCTGGTCAAGCAGGTCGAGAGCCTGAAGACCGGCGACCCGATGGACCCGACGGTGGACGTCGGGCCGGTGATCCAGCAGAGCGAGGTCGAGCGGATCGGGGGCTGGGTGCAGGAGGCCGTCTCGCAGGGTGCCACCGTCCTTACCGGCGGAACCGGCGAGGGTCCGTTCTTCTACCCGACACTGATCTCCGACGTGAACCCGGACATGAAGGTCTGCCGCGAGGAGATCTTCGGGCCCGTGGTCACGATCAGCCCCTACCAGACGTTCGAGGAGGCGATCGCCGCGGTGAACGACTCGCGGTTCGGGCTGCAGGCCGGGGTCTTCACGAACGACATCGCCCGCGCGTTCCAGGCGCACCGCGACATCGAGGTCGGCGGCGTGATCGTGAACGACGTCTCGGCCTTCCGGGCGGACCAGATGCCGTACGGCGGCTCGAAGGACTCGGGCTTCGGCCGAGAGGGCCTGCGGTTCGCGATGGAGGAGATGACCGAGCCGAGGATCATGGTCCTGTCGCACGTGCCGCTGTGAGCCGCGTCGCGGTCCTCGGCGCCGGCGCGATGGGCAGTGCCGCTGCAGTCCTCCTGGCGCGCCACGACGACGTGGACCTTCTGGTCCTGGACGTCGACGGGACGCGGGCCGAACGCGTGGCTGCGCGGGTGGGTGCTCGTGGTCGCGCGTTCGACCCGGCCACCGACGAGCTCGTAGAGGCGCTCAAGGACGTCGAGGCGGTCGCCGCCTGCATCCCGTACCGCGCGAACATCGCGACGATGGAGGCGGCCCTGGCCGCCGGCTGCCACTACGCGGACCTCGGCGGCCTCTTCCACGTGACCCTGCAGCAGTGGGAGCTGCACGAGCGCTTCGCGCAGGCCGGTCTCTCGGCGGTGCTGGGGATCGGCTCGGCGCCGGGGATCACGAACGTGCTCGCTCGCCTGGGCGCCGACCGCCTGGACGATGGCTCGGTGCGTTCGATCGACATGGTGGACGGTGCTGTCGACCTCGGTTCCGAAGGCGGAGCGTTCGGCGTGCCCTACTCGGCCGAGACGGTCCTGGACGAGTTCACGCTGCCGGCGATGGTGTTCGAGGACGGAGAGCTGAAGGAGGTGCCGGCGGGTTCGGGCGTCATCGAGTGGGACTTCCCCGAGCCGGTGGGAACCCAGCCTGCTATGTACACGCTCCACTCGGAGCCCGCGACGCTGCCTCGGACCATCCCCGGCGTCCGCGACGTCCGGTGGCGCCTGGCGCTCCCGCACGCGGTACACGAGGGGTTCACGTTCCTGGTCGGGCTCGGCCTGGCCTCGCGCGACCCGGTGATGACGCCCAGCGGACCCGTCGTGCCGCGCGAGGTGCTCGTATCGGTGCTGAACACGATGACGGTCGTCGAGGGCGAGCCGTCGGACCGGGAGGTCATCGACGTGCGCGTTGCGGGGACCAAGGACGGGCGCGGAGCGGTCGTCCGGTGCCTCGCGCACCTGCGGCCGTCCCCCGAGGGGCTGTCGGCAGGCGCGTTCGGGACGGCGATCCCCATCGCGGTGACCGCGCGATGGATGTCGCAGGGGCGGGTTCCGGTGGGGGTACACCCGCCTGAGACGGCCTTCCCGGCGGGATCGTTCGTGGCCGATCTCGAGGGTGAGGGCGTCGGGTTCTCGAGCGAGGTCCTGAGCTAGCGAAGCGCTCAGGAAGAGGCTTCGGAGGGCGTCTCGGACGTCTCGTCCTCGGCCGCCTCCGGCATCACGAGCCACTCGGATTGCTCGGCGGGTCCGATCGGGGGACCGGGCTCGATGAGTCCGGCCTCGCGGTCGCGGCGACGCTCGGCGCG
>DATEDE010000272.1:0-3806 GCA_035286545.1 Actinomycetota bacterium
GTTCCGCGCGCCGTGCTGATCGCGACCGGCGTGGCGCTCACGCTGTCGCAGTGGACCTCGGAGCCGGAGTCGTTCGCCCGGGTGTACGACGCGAACATCCTGTTCGGGCACTACGTGGTGACGCCGGTCGTGATCGGGTTACTCGGCTGGCTCCTTCTGGACCTGTGGCGACGGACCAGGGCCGGCGCGCCGCTCGAGGACGAACCACCCGAGGTACCCGCCGCCGCCGGCGAGCGCTGAGACCGCGACCGCGCCCCCTGTCGTCCCGACGCGAACGCCGATGAGGTCGATCATCACCGCGACCAGGATCACGGCGGCGATCCCCAGTGAGGGGGCCGCGGCGGCAGCCGTTACCGGGTCGGCGAGCCCGAGCCGCGCCCAGCCGAACCCCACCGCCCACAGCAGCACGAGCACACCGAGGCTCGCCCACGCGATCTCGGCCGCGGACGCCGGCCCGAGGGGGTCCCGGGGCTCTCCGGCGACCAACAGGTTCGGTTCGATAACGACGGCACCCTCGGGCGCGTCCGCCGGGTCGAAGAACTGTGGCAGAACGACGACGATGGCCTCGCGGCCGGACCCGGCCTCGGCGGCTCGCAGGTCGGACGCCGTGATCTCCTCCAGGGCTGTGCGGACCTCGTCGGCGCCGTCGCGGGGCGGCACCACCACGATGACGTCGCGGATGCGCTCGGGTGGCACGCTCGCGCGGATCACGTTGCCGGCGCGGCTCGCGAGGAAGGTGACGCTGGCGTCGGGGTCGTCCACCAGGAAGGCGATCGGGCCCTCGGTACCGGCCACGGGCGCGAGCCATGCCGCGAGCGCCGAGGCGCGGACCTCCTCCTCGGACAGGAACGCCTCCTGCCGGTTCCACGCGATCGCCGAGCCGGCGAGCATCAGCATCGTGAGCGCGCCGACGATGACCCAACCGATGAGACGGCGCGCGCCCAGGCGATCGCGGATCCGCTCGAGGCCGAGCGCCGCCAAGACCGGCACCGCGAAGCCGAACGTGATGAACCGGTCTGCAGGGAGCCACCCGGTGACGAGCGCGACGGCGATCCCCACGACCGTAACCCACAGCCATGCACGTAGGATCCGGCCGGCCGTCCCGCCGGCTCGGAAGCTCCCCGCGAAGGCGAGAGGCACCGAGAGCCACTGGACGTAGCGCGTCCACCGGTGGATGAACCGGTCCCGGTACGCGCTCCGCAACTCGCCGCCGAGACCCGCCCGTCGCAGGAAGGCGTCCTTCGACGTGTCGACCTCGGGCGGTCGGGGGCCGACGAGAAGCGCGAGGAGGCCGACGCCGACGATGGCGCCGCCGCCGACCGCGGCACCCGCTAGACGTCGAGCCTCACGCGGATAGATCCGGACCGCGCTCGCCGCAGCGACCAGCAGCACAAGTGCCCCTAGCAGGAAGAACAGGGGATGGGCCAGGCCGCCCGCTCCGAGGGCGATCGTCGCCAGGATCGTAGACCGACGCCGGTCCTCGTCCAGCATCGCCGCCGCGGCCAGGAACGCCGGGACGAACGCTAGGTTCGCGAGGTACCCGGCCGCGAGGTGCACCGCGAAGGTCCCGGCCAGGAGCCCGCCCAGCCAGGCTCCCGCGACGCTCGTCCGCCGGCGCAGGAGGGCCGCCGCACCGAGCCCGACCGCGACGCCGAGGGACACCTCGATCGCCGCCGTCACCTGGACCACCGAGAGCCCGAGCGTTCCCGAGAGCACGAGCGACAGCGCGGTCGCGCCCGGTCGGTGCCCGACGGCGGAGAGTCCCTCCAGGGCCGCGAGCCTCGTCCACCACAGGTACACGGGTCCGTCGGGACCCACGGGGAACTCGGCGCCCTTCGCCAGGAACGGCCAGAGGAACCACCCGAGGACCACGAACGCGAGGACCACGAGCCCCAGCGCCGGGTGCGTCGAACGCGGCTGGCGCGCCGTGGTCCTACCCCTGCGCGGCGAACGAGCCGCTCGCGTCGACGACCTCACCGGCTGATCCGACGAGATCCGAGCACGTGAACGCGCCCGAGAGCTCGTTCGCGCTCGCCAGGCCGATCGTCATCGAGCATTCGCCCGCCGTGGAGACGAACGAGGAGATCCCCGCGTTCGTCTGGACCGTCAGCGTGAGCGAGAGCGTTGGGGCGGTCGGCCGGGTCCCGGTGAAGCTGAGCCCGCCCAGTCCGAGCGTGGTGGCGTCGGTCCCGCTGGCCGTCCACACGACCGCGATCCCGCCGGGCGGCGCGGCGTAGACGCCCGCGACCAGGTTGGTCATCGTCTTGCTCGCACGCACGTCTCCGCTCACGGTCACCGCCGCCTGTCCGGTTGACACGCTCCCCGTGGATCCTCCCGGCGGGACCGGAGGTAGGACCCCACTCGGTCCGGTGGGGATCGTTCCGGTCGTTCCGGTTGGCGCCGTTCCTCCCGTCGCGCCGGTCGGACCGGTGAGCGGCGGGACCGCCCCGGTGTCATCGGGGAAGGCCGAGGAGGGAAGCAGCGACGAGGGTCCCTCGCTCTCGGAGCACGCAGCGAGCGCCGACCCGACGACCGCGAGCACCGTCAGCGCGCGGACCCCCGGCCGTCTCATCGCGGCGACTCTAGCCGATGCGTCACAGTGACCGGCCGTGCCGGGGCGCCCTGCTAGCATCGCCGCCGTGCTAGACCGCGATCTCGCCGCGGACGTCCTTCGCGCCGCGCGCGTCCGCGGCGGCGACTTCGCGGAGCTGTTCGTCGAGGAGCGCGTAGGGATCTCGGTCCGACTGGACGACGGCAAGATCGAGGAGATAACGACTGGCCAGGACCGCGGAGCAGGTGTGAGGGTCGGGCACGGGGTGTCCTACGGGTACGCCTACTCGAACCGTCTGGACCGGGACGCGCTGATGAAGGTTGCAGAGGCCGCCGCCGCGTCCGCGACCGAGGAAGGCGCCGGCGACGTCGTCGATCTCCGAGCGCTAGAGCCCACGGTGGTGCACCAGGCGACCCGCGAGGCGTCATCCATCCCCGTGGCCGACAAGGTGGCTTGGGTCCGCGATGCCGACGAAACCGCGCGGTCCATCTCCGCCGAGGTCCGACAGGTCTCGGCGACATACGCGGACTCGATCCAGCGGATCCTGATCGCGACGAGCGACGGGCGCTGGGTGCAGGAGCTCCGCCCGCGGATCCGGCTGGCCGTGTCCGTCGTCGCCGGGCGTGACGGTGTGATCCAGACGGGGTTCCACGGACCCGCGGGCCTGGCCGGCGCCGAGTTCATCCAGGCGAACCCACCGGCCGAGACGGCGCGCGTGGCCGCCCGGCGCGCGGTCGCGATGCTGGACTCGGTCCCCGCGCCCGCTGGCGAGATGACGGCCGTGCTCGCGCCGGGGATGGGCGGCGTGCTGTTCCACGAGGCGGTCGGGCACCCGCTCGAGATCGACGCAGTCCACAAGGAGGCGAGCGTGTACCGCGGCCGCATCGGCGAGGTGCTCGCCTCGCCGATCCTGTCCGGCGTTGACGACGCCACGGTCCCGGGCGCCTGGGGATCGTTCTCGTTCGACGACGAGGGGACGCCGGCCGCGCGCACCGTCCTGTTCGAGGATGGCGTGCTGCGCGGCTGGCTCTACGACCGGTTGCGCGCGAGCAAGGACGGCGTGCCCTCCAGCGGGAACGGGCGGCGCCAGTCCTACGCGCACCCACCGATCCCTCGGATGACGAACACCTACATCCTGAACGGTGCCTCGACGCCGGAGGAGATCCTGTCCGGCACCGAGCGCGGTGTGTACGTGACCGCGCTCGCGGGCGGGCAGACGAACCCCGCGACCGGCGACTTCGTGTTCGGCTGCTCC
>DATEDE010000273.1:0-6037 GCA_035286545.1 Actinomycetota bacterium
CTCCTCGCCAGGATCGGCAGGCTCTTCATCCGGCGCTCGAGGTGGTATTCGGTGAAGCCGAACAGCAGGCCGCGCGACTCGCGCCGCACCACCGGGTCGGCCTCGACGGCACCCGCTTCCAGCAGCCCGGTCTGACCGAGCCTCGCCAGGTACGCGAGCGCCTCGGCCGAGGCGTACCCGGCGTCCGGGTCGGCGTCGTCCGAGCAGACCGCGCCGCCCTGGCCGCTGGCGAACCGCGTCGCGCCGGGACGACCGCAGACGGCGCAGGTGGTCAGCGCCGGGTGGAAGCCCGACAGCGAAAGCAGCTTCAGCAGGAAGGACTCGGCAACGGCCGCGGGATCGGCCGGGCGCTCGTCCAGGGCTCGGAGGCCGGTCAGCAGGAGCATGAACAGGCGCACGTTGCGCTCGTGCTCCTCGGCCACCTTGTCGGTGGCCTCGAGCATCGTCTCCCCCGCCGCGAACAGCCCCAGGTCGCGCCGCAGCTCCATGAACGGGCTGATGATCTCGGCCTGGCTGACGGTGTCCAGGGCGCCCCGGCCCCGGTAGACCATCAGCGAGACGTGGGTGAACGGCTCGAGCCTTGCGCCGAAGCGGGAGTGGGTCTTGCGGATGCCCTTGGCTACCGCCCGGACCTTGCCCGAGCCCTGGGTCATCACGGTGACTATCTTGTCGGCCTCGCCCAGCTTGTGGGCGCGCAGGACAACACCTTGTTCCTTGTAGAGCGGCATCGGTGGAATCGTAGCCCCGGGTGGTGGCGGTTCCGGCCAGGTGATGTTGCGGAAGTGTGGAATCCGGACACGTGAGAGGGCGGGACCCGGTCGGGTCCCGCCCCCTGGAGGCTCCAGGCCCTCGATCTAGCCCATGGCCTCCGCGTTCTTCATGACGACCTCCATCGTCTCGTTCAGCCGGTCGGTGGGGCTGAACTCGACCAGCGAGGTGCCCGCGAAGATCGACGGGGTGTGGCCCGGTCCCACGAAGTAGGCCTCGCCGCCGACGAACTCCTCGTCGCCTTTGGCTGTGTGGAACACGACCTTGCCCTCGAACACGTAGCCCCAGTGCTCGCACTGGCAGCGGTCATCGGGCAGACCCACGAACAGCGGGGTCATGTCCGCGTCCGCCGTGTAGGTCTCCCACCCCACCGTGGTGCCGCCGAGCTCGGCGTAGTGCCCCTCGAACCCCTCCGCCTCGACGTGCTCCGAGGCCGATGCCTTAGAAGCCTTCGCCATCTCTCCTCCTCTCCGGGCTCCCGGATCGTCCGGTCCCCCCGATGGTGACCGTGACCGGGCGAACCATCACACGTTCGGGCCGACGCTCGTCGGATCAGGCCGCGGAGCCCTGCCGCGCGCCCTCCTCGGCCATCCGCGCCAGGTTCCGGACCCCGCGGCGGGCGTTGGATCCCGCGAACCTCATCAGGAGCGACCGGAGGCCGGGGACGTTGAACGCGACGAGCGCTCCGGGGAGCCTGCTGATGCGGACCGTCCGGATCGTGTAGGCGATCCGGCTGCCGTGCTCCCTCGGCTCGATCTCGTACCGGTGGACGCTCGTCCACACGACGACCGCACCCTTCTTCATGGTCTGGTTCGCCTCGGTCACGAACTCGAACAGGGTGGGACGACTGGCCTCGGTGACCACCGAAGAGTCGGCGAACCGGCCCATCGGGTCCGCGCCCGTGCTCGAGAACTCGGTGCCGACCGAGGCCGGTCCCTCGGGGGCCTCGATCGAGAGCAGCCGGTAGTTGTCCTTCGGCTGCCGCTCGCCCGCCCACTCGAGGTGGCTCCGTAGGTCGGAGAGCAGCTGGTAGACGACCTCCGCCGGGGCCGCGCTGGTCTCCTCGATGTGGACCTTGAGCTCGCTCTTCAGGGCGTTGGCCCGGCCCTTCTGCTCCTGCTGCGCCGCCATGGCGCTCCTCCTTCCGTCCGTGGACATGAGCAGGGTGCGCCGGATGAGCGCCGGGAGGATGGGGGATGTCCCCTATCTCTCGGGAGGTATCTCGCCCAGGTGTCGGACGGATAGGGCCGCGGCCTCCGTCCGGGTCCTCAGGTTGAGCTTGGCCAGGATGTTGCTCACATGGTGTTCGGCGGTCTTCGTGCTGATGAACAAGCGCGCGGCGATCTCGGGGTTCGAGAGACCCTCGCCGAGAAGGGCCAGCACCTCGCGCTCGCGCTTGGTGAGCAGCCCGAGCGCCTTCGGGCCCGTCCGCGCGGGCCCGCCCAGGTCGCGGATCAGCGCGGCCGCCCGGTCCGCCTCAACGACGGCCCCGAGCGCCTCGAAGGCCTCTAGCGCCGAGCGGGCCTCGGCGAGCGCGACCTTGGGCTGTTCGTCGCGGAGCGCCTCGGCCAGCGCCAGGCGGGCGCGTGCGGCCTCCGAGCCGAGCTCGAGCTTGCCGAACCGATCCGCGGCACGCTCGAACGCCTCGGCGGCCGGTTCGTCCCCAGCGGCCGCGACCCGACCCTCGGCCATCCGGGCGTACGCGGCGATCATCGGATGCCCCGAGCCATCGGCGGCCTTCGACAGGTCGGCGCTCGAAGCCCTCGCCGCGTCAAGGTCGCGGGCGGCGATCTGGACCTCGACGAGCCGGGCGAGCAACGGGGCGCCGAGCATCCCCTCGCGCCCGACGAGGTTCAGCCGTCGCAGGAGCCGCGCCGACGCGAGGGCCGGCTCGCCGCGTGCCAGGTCGAGCTCGGCGGCCGGCAGGACGGCCTCCGGTAGGTGCTCGCGTCCCTCGAGGAGGGCGGCCGCCTCCTCGAGGCGGCCCTGGCGCAGGCGCACCTCGGCGAGCTTGACCGCGGGGTCCACGCAGCGGGAGCGGTGGCCGCCCGCCCCCAGCGCGGCGACCGAGCCGAGGAGCTCGAGCTCCGCCTGCTCCCGGTGGCCGGTCGCAGCGAGCATCTCGGCGTTGCACGTCCGGCAGAACGCGAGGAGCGGCACGCCCTCGCGCCGGCTCACGAACCGGTCGACGATCCTCGCCCACTGCTCGAGCCGCCCAGCGTCTCCCGCGAGCTCGCACGCAGCGACCAGGCTGCAGCATGCCTCGGCGACCGTCTCGAGCATGTCGGCCTCACCCCCCGTCGCGGCCGCCATCGCCTCGTCGAGGTGGTCGAGCCCGTCCGGGACGCGGCCGGTCTGGATCTCGGCGAGTCCGAGCTCGGCGAGCGCCGCCACCTCGAGATCGGCGTCGCCTGCCTCCCGTCCGAGCTCGAGCGCCACCTTGGCGCGACGTTCTCGTTCCGAGGGGTCGCCGGATCGCCTACCGCGAGCGATCTCCAGCCACCCCCTCTCGTGGCCGCCGTCGCCCAGCATCCGTTCGGCCCGCGCCAGCCAGCCGTTGGCCGCCGCCTCGTTCCCGTTGACAGACAGTTGCTCGCGAGCGAGCCAGATCGCGACCGTGCCGGCGCGCCGAGGGTCCGAGCCCTTGTAGAGGACGTAGGCCCGCTCCCGGTGCTCCATCGCGCCGTCGGGGTCGCCGAGCCACCACAGCGAGCGCCCCAGCCCGTCCTCGGCGATCGGGTCCTCGCCCTCAGCCAGCGCGGCCTCGAACGCGGAGCGCGCGCTCTCCCAGTCACCGGCCTCCAGAGCCTGCTCGCCGCGGAGCAGCGCGGACCGGTCCCCCACCATGTGCGTGATGATGGCACCCGTGACGGCCCGCCGCACCTTCGCCTTTCTTGCTGCTCGCCGGCCTCCTCGCGGCCTGCCTCGGGGGAGAGACCGGGTCGGTCACCGATGCGCCCATGCCGATCGACTGGGACTCGCCGCAGGAGCTCCCGCCCCCGAAGTTCGCCGACCTCCGATCCGAGTCGTGAGCGAGGAGGAGGGGTATCGGGTCTACCCCCGCTCCGATCGGGTGACGCCGAGCACCGCGTATCTCTTCGACACCGGCCACTGCGGCCTCGCGCACCTCGCGGACTTCGACGGCAGCTTCTGGGAGCCGGACCCGCCCGCGGGTCAGCCCGCCCCCGACTTCTTCATCAACGAGGACGTGGGCGCGATCGCGCTCACCGACTTCAGCGAGGCGGTCTACCGGGCCTCGGACGGCACCGAGGTCACCCTGCGCCGGCTCGACGGGCCGGTCGTCGCGCAGCCCTGCGAGTGAGGCTCAGGCGCCCATCGGGTGCCAGACGGTCTTGAACTCCATCAGCGCGGTGACCTCGTACGGGGACTGGGCCTCGCTCGAGAACGGATCGGCTTCGACAGCTCGGACCACGCGCTTCACGTTCTCGGCGGCGAGCTCCTCGGCCTTCGGCAGGAGGTCGGCCGGCACCCCCGTCACGTCGATCGCGTTCACGTCCATGTGGCCGGCGAGCCACGGCACGAGCTCGGCGGTCAGGCCGGTCAGGATGTTCACCACACCGCCGGGGATATCGGAGGTCGCGAGCACCTCACCGAGCGAGACCGCCGGTAGCGGCGAGGTCTCGCTCGCGAGCACCACCGTCGTGTTCCCGCTCACGATCGCCGGCGCCAGGCGCGAGACGAGCCCAAGCAGCGACCGGTCCACCGGCGCGACGACGCCGACCACCCCGGTCGGCTCGGGGATCGTGAAGTTGAAGTACGGCCCTGCCACCGGGTTCGTGCTGCCCAGCACCTGCCCGATCTTGTCCGCCCACCCCGCGTACCAGACCCACCGGTCGATCGAGGCGCTCACGCCCCGGGCTGGTTCGGCGGCGCCGGCGTCGGCGAGCTCGGACTCGAACTGCGCGCGGCGGCCCTCCATCAGCTCGGCCACGCGGTACAGGACCTGGCCGCGGTTGTACGCGGTCTTGCCCGACCATCCCGGGAAGGCTGCGCGCGCCGCCCGGACGGCGTCTCGCAGGTCCTTGCGCGAGGCTCTCGACACGCGCGCGAGCAGCCGGCCGTCGTGCGCGAAGGCCTCGTACGAACGTCCTGACTCGCTGCGCGGGAACTCGCCCGCGATGTAGAGCTTGGCGGTCCGGCGGACGGGAATGCGTTCGTCGGTCATCGAGCCAGCTCCAGGTACGGCTCGAGACCCTGGAGGCCGCCCTCGCGGCCGAACCCGGACTCCTTGTACCCGCCGAACGGGCTGGTCGGATCGAAGCGGTTGAACGTGTTCGCCCACACCACGCCGGCCTTCAGGCGCTCGGCCATCCACAGGATCCGCGAGCCCTTCTCGGTCCAGATCCCGGCCGACAGGCCGTACGGCGTGTTGTTGGCCTTCTCGACCGCCTCGTCCGGTGTGCGGAACGTGAGGATCGACAGCACAGGTCCGAAGATCTCCTCGCGCGCGATCCGGTGGCTCTGCGAGACGTTCGTGAACAGCGTCGGCCGGAACCAGAAGCCGCGTTCGGGCAGGACGCACTCGGGCTGGTAGATCTCGGCGCCCTCCTCGACGCCCACGGCGACGAGCTCCTCGATCTTCGTCAGCTGCGCCCGAGAGTTGATCGCGCCGATGTCGGTGTTCTTGTCGAGCGGGTTGCCCACACGCAGGGTCTGCAGGCGCTCCTTCAGCTTGTCGAGCAGCGGCTCGAACACCGGCTCCTGCACCAGCAGCCGCGAGCCCGCGCAGCACACGTGTCCCTGGTTGAAGAAGATGCCGTTCACGACACCCTCGACGGCCTGGTCCAGCGGCGCATCCTCGAACACGATGTTCGCTGCCTTGCCCCCGAGCTCGAGCGTGAGGCGCTTGCCGCTCCCGGCCGTCGAGCGCCGGATGATCTTGCCGACCTCGGTCGAGCCGGTGAAGGCGATCTTGTCCACGTCGTCGTGCTCGATCAGGTGCGAGCCGGTCGCCCCGGCCCCGGTCACGATGTTCACGACGCCGGGCGGCAGCTCGGCCTCCTGGATCACCTGCGCGAGGAGCAGCGCGGTGAGCGGAGTCGTCTCGGCGGGCTTCAGCACGACGGTGTTGCCCGTCGCGAGCGCCGGCGCGAGCTTCCACGCCGCCATCAGCATCGGGAAGTTCCACGGGATGATCTGGCCCGCGACGCCCACGGACCTCGGCGCGCGGTTCGGGAACGCGTACTCGAGCTTGTCGGCCCACCCCGCGTAGTAGAAGAAGTGCGCCGCGGCGAGCGGCAGGTCGACG
>DATEDE010000274.1:0-2251 GCA_035286545.1 Actinomycetota bacterium
CCGGTCCACAGCTCGAACGACAGCGCCGCCTGGTGCAGCAGGAGACCCAGCCCGCCGAACGCGAGCGCGCCCGCGTCTTTGGCCGAGCGCAGCAGGGGCGTCTCGGCAGGCCGGTAGAGCAGATCCACCACCGCCACCCCGGGCCTCAGCCGCGGAAGCGGGAGCGCCTCGCCGTGGACGCCCAGCGGCGTGGCGTTGACGATCAGCTCCGGCTCGGTCCTATCGGCCTCCTCGAACGCGACGACGGTGACCGCAGTAGGCAGTCCGTCGATCGCCTCCAGGAGCGGATCGGCGCGAGAGGGATCCCGAACCGCGACCGCGAGCGACGCGAGCCCCGAGCGCGCGAGCGCGAGCGCGCACGCCCGCGCCGCCCCCCCGGCGCCGAACAGCAGCGCCTCGCGCCCGGACGGATCGAACCCGGCATCCTCACGCAGGAACCGCTCGAAGCCGGGGCCGTCCGTGTTGTGTCCCGAGGTCGAGCCGGACCCGACGACGATCGTGTTCACGGCGCGCAGCCGGCGGGCGTCCTCGGACAGGTCCTGAAGGAGCTCGGCGCATTCGGTCTTGTGGGGCATCGTCACGTTGGCGCCCGCCAGGCCGAGGGCGCGCAGGCCGGCGATCGCCTCGCCCACGTGGCCGGGCGGAACCGGCAGCGGGACGTAGGTCCAATCCATCTCCAGGGCGTCGAACGTGGCGTTGTGGATCGCTGGCGACAGGCTGTTCTCCACCGGCCAGCCGATCACCCCCACGACACGCGTCGAACCGCGTATGGCGGGGCGACGGTTCGGCGCCTCACTCATCGCACTTGACGCGGTTGGACTCGTGGTCGGCCAGCGTGACGCCGAACTCGTGACGCCCGTCCGCGCCGCAGAGCACGTAGTAGAAGAACTCGGTGTTCGCCGGGCTGAGCGCCGCCTCGAGCGAGGCGCGCCCGGGGCTGGCGATCGGGGTGGGGGGGAGCCCGGCGTTGATCCGCGTGTTGTAGGGGCTGTCGAACTCGAGGTCGGAGAACGACAGCTGGCCGTCGGGCGTGGGGTCGTCGTACAGGAGGGTCGCGTCGATCCCGAGCACCATCCCCTCGCGCAGGCGGTTGTAGATCACCCCGGCGATCACGGCGCGCTCCTGCTCGAGCTTGGCCTCCTCCTCGATCATCGAGGCGACGATCACCACCTCGTAGGGCGTCAGGCCGAGCTCCTCAGCGTTGGCCCAAGGCAGCGTCTCCGACTCCAGCGCGAACTGGTCGAGCATCCGCTGGATCACGTCGTCGGCCTTCGTCCTGCCCTCGATGAACTGGTAGGTCTCTGGGAACAGGTACCCCTCAAGGGTTGTGGCGTCCGGCGGGAGGTAGGGCGGGAGGGACCAGTCCTCGCGCGCGGCGGCCTTCAGGAACTTCGTCGCCGGGACCCCCAGGTCCTCCTGAACCCGCTCGGCAGTCTGCGCCACCCGGAACCCCTCGGGGACCGTCAGGCGAACGGTCGGGACGGGCTCGGGGGGCGTCGTGAGGATCTCGAACGCCTCGTCGGGGGTCATGCTCGTCGTGATCTCGAAGGATCCGGCGCGGAACTCCGACTCGAGGCCGCTGCGGCGAAGGAGCCACTTGCTCACCATGCCGCACCGGACCACACCCTGCTCGTGGAGCGCGTCAACGATCTGCCCACCGCTCGCGCCGGCGGCGACCTCGAACGTCAGTGGCGTGCGCGCCCCCGAGGCCTCCTGACACCAGTCGTAGTACCGCAGCCCGGCGAAGGCGAGTCCGGCGATCAGAAGGACCACGACGAGGCCGATGAGAAGACCCCGGTTCACGCCCCGACGGGCGCGGTGCCCTCGCCGCATCGGCACGAGGTCCTGTGGGGACTCGACGTCCTGCATCGGCCCGGCAGCATACCGGGAGGGCTCAGGCGGGATGGGCGTCGAGCCAGGCCTGCAGGATCACGGTCGCGGCCGAGCGGTCCACCTCGCGGCGCCGCTCACGGCCCGAGCGACCGGCCCCTCGGAGCGCGCGATCGGCCTCGGCCGAGGACAACCGTTCGTCTTGGAGTACGACCGGGAGACCCAGGACGGCGCCCAGGGCCTCGGCGAAGCGTTCGGCCAGGTGGGCGCGCTCCCCCGCCCGCCCCGACATCAGGAGCGGGTGGCCGACCACGACGAGTTCCGCCCCGTTCTCGCGGGCGAGCTCGGCGATCGCCTTCACGTCGGCGGGCGCCCCCGTGCGGACCGTGCCGAGCGGAACGGCGAGCCGCCGCTGCGGATC
>DATEDE010000275.1:0-13715 GCA_035286545.1 Actinomycetota bacterium
GCTTCGATCGGAGCGGGCGAGGGGAATCGGACCCCCGTCTCAAGCTTGGGAAGCTTGCGTTCTGCCATTGAACCACGCCCGCGCGGCCGGACCGCCGGAGCGGTCCGAGGGGGAAGTGTATCGAGCGGCGGGTGCGACCTGCTAGCGTGGCCGCCCCATGAGCGACCCCGACCTGTGGCCGCACGTGCTGTCGCGCCTGGCTGCGCACGAGGCGCTTTCCTCGGAGGAGGCCGCCGAGGCGATGCGCCAGGTCATGGCCGGCGAGGCGACCGCCGGGCAGATCGGCGGGTTCCTGATGGCCCTTCGGACCAAGGGCGAGACGGTCGACGAGATTGAGGGGCTCGCGCGCACGATGCTCGACTTCGCGACGCCCGTTCGGACGCCCGGGCCCGTGGTCGACGTCGTCGGCACCGGCGGCGATCGGAGCGGGACATTCAACATCTCGACGGTCTCGGCGATCGTCGCGGCGGGTGCCGGGGTCGCGGTGGCCAAGCACGGGAACCGCGCCGCGTCCTCGCATTGCGGGTCGGCCGACGTGCTCGAGGCGCTGGGAGTCGCGATCGACCTCGACGCGGCCGGCGTCGAGCGGTGCCTCGAGGACGCGGGGATCGCGTTCCTGTTCGCGCCGGTGTTCCACCCGGCGATGGGGCACGCGGGGCCGGTAAGGCGTGAGCTGAGGGTGCCTACGGTATTCAACTTCCTTGGGCCGCTCACGAACCCGGCGCGGCCCTTCGCGCAGGTCGTGGGCGTCTCGGACGAGCGGATGCTCCCGCTCATGGCCGAGGTCCTCGCCCGCCGCGGGACACGGGCCAAGCTGTTCCGCGGCCAGGACGGCACGGACGAGCTCACCACGACGGCCCCCTCACGCGTGTTAGACGTTCACGGCGGGCAGGTCGGCGAGACGACGCTGGATCCCGTGGACCTCGGGCTAGCCAGGGTGCGTCGGGAAGACCTGGCGGGCGGTGACCCGGCGGCCTCGGCGGCGATCGCCCGCGGGGTTCTCGCGGGCGAGCTGGGACCCCGCCGCGACGTCGTGTTGCTGAACGCAGGGGCCGCGCTCGAGGTGGCGGGTCACGTGGCCTCGTTATCCGAGGGTATCGAGGCCGCGGCCGCGTCGATCGACTCGGGGGCGGCGAAGGCGGCGCTGGAGCGCTTCGTCGCGGCCTCGCGGAGCGCGTCGGGATGATCCTGTCGGACGGCGACATCCGCAAGGAGATCGCGGGCGGCCGCATCGGGATCGAGCCGTTCGACGAGACCTGCGTCCAGCCCTCGTCCGTGGACCTACACGTCGACGCGCAGTTCCGCGTATTCGCGAACTCGCGCTACCCCTACATCGACGTCCGCAAGGAGATGCCAGACCTCACCGAGCTCGTGGAGTCGACCGGCGACGAACCGTTCATCCTTCACCCGGGCGAGTTCGTGCTGGGTTCCACGCTCGAGCGCGTCCGGATCCCCGACGACCTGGTGGCGCGCCTGGAGGGTAAGTCGAGCCTCGGGCGGCTCGGGCTGTTGATCCACTCGACGGCGGGGTACGTGGACCCGGGGTGGGACGGCTACCTCACGCTTGAGCTGTCCAACGTCGCGAACCTTCCGATCACGATCTACCCGGGGATGAAGATCGGTCAGATCTCGTTCATACGGCTGACGACGCCCGCAGAGGTGCCCTACGGCTCGAGGGCAACGAGGAGCAAGTACCAGGGGCAGCGGGGTCCCACCGCGAGCAGGTTCTTCGAGGAGTTCGAGGGCGAGACGCCTCCGACGACCGCCTAGTCCTCGGCCGCCTCGACCGTCTCGTCTGACTCGTCATGCTCGGGTGGTCGGTTGGACTGCGCTTTCAGCGCGCGGTACCAGGCGTCCTCGTAAGCGTGCTCGTCCTTCTTCTTCTTGGAACTCGCTGGCGCGGCGAGCTCGTCCTCGCGCTTCTTCTTGAACATCGAACCCTCCTCGTCGCTCACTGCTTCATCCCGCCGACCGGCGCCCATTCCACCGGGTGCAGGGCGGGGCCGATCCCCATCGAGACGGCCGCCATCGCGGCCTGCGTCCGGTTCGTGACGCTCAGCTTGCGGAAGACCGCCGCGAGGTGCGCCTTCACGGTCTTCTCCGACAGGAACAGCGCTCGGGAGATGTCGCGGTTGCTCTTGCCCTCTGCGAGCAGCGCCAGGATGTCCGTCTCGCGCTGGGTGAGCGAGCCGGTGGTCCGCCGCGGCGCATCGCCGCTGTCGCCGGCGGTCCCGCCGTTGGTCCCCTCGAACAGGTTCTGGATCACCCTGGGCGAGAGCACGTTGCCGCCGCCGGACATCGCGACCTTGATCGCCTGCTCGAGGTCCTCGGGGGTCGCGTCCTTCAACATGTAGCCGGCCGCGCCCTCGGCCAGCGCGCGACGGACGTAGTGCGCGTGGTCGAACGAGGTCAGCATGATCACCGGCACGTCCGGCCAGCGCTCCTTCATGTCGTGCAGCAGATCCAAGCCGTCCGCGTCGGGCATGCGCACGTCGACGAGCGCGACATCCACGCCGGGCGTCGATGCCATCAGCGCGATCGCTTCGCTCGCGTTGCCGGCCTCCACGACCTCGGCGTCGGCGAAGCTCTCACGGACGACGTGCCCCATCCCGCGGCGGACCAACGAGTGGTCGTCGACGATGAGGACCTTCACGGGCTCACTCCTTGCTCGATGACGGGCAGCCGAGCGACCACCCGCGTTCCCCTGCCGGGCGCCGACTCGACGTCGAGCGTGCCGTGCACCTCGGCGACGCGGCGGCGCATCATCTCCAGCCCCAGGTGACCGGCGTGCAAGCCGGTCCCCGAGGGGTGGAAGCCCCTCCCGTGGTCTTCGACGCTCACCTCGACCGAGCTGCGCGACGCGTGGACGCTGACCCGGACCGCGCTGGCGTCGGCGTGCTTCGCGGCGTTGGCAAGACCCTCGCGGATCACCGACGAAGCCGCGTCCAAGATCGGCGCGGGCACCGCGTGCAGGTCGCCCTCGACGGACCAGGTGGCCGGCAGCTGCCAGCGCTCGGTCACCTCGAGGACGAGCTCCTCGATGGACGCCGGGGAGCCGCCATCGTCGGGGGTTAGCGTCGCGAGGACGCCCCGGATCTCCTCGAGTGCCTGGCGGAGGTGCGCCGCCGCGGCCTGCAGGGCCTCGACGGCCTCCACCGGTCCCGTGGCGGCCTGGCGCGTGAGCCAGTCGAGCTCCAGCACCGATGCGGTGACGACCTGGGTGAGGCCGTCGTGGATCGCGTAGGCGAGCCGCGTGCGGTCCCGCTCGATCGGGCCTATGGGCGCGACGCCGAGGTCCACGACCGGCGTAACCTCCAGGTCGCCCGCCGCCCTGCCCGTCCGTGTCATCGTCGTGTCCACCGTCCTCCGTCCTTCGGAGCTGCGCCGCCTGCCTCTGCGGCTCGTATCGAGCCGTCCGGCACCCTCCGGTCGGCCCCCGCCCCTCGGCGGATACCGGGCCGTTCGGTCTAGTGCTTCTTCGGTCGGTTCGGGGGTCGGCTTGAACCCTCGGGCTACCTTGGCGCTCCCGCCGACTCGGGCGCGCGTCCCACCTGCGTAGATGGGCGCGACGGGGGGCGAGGCAGGGGCGAGGTCGAACGGCCTACCGGTGAGCGGGTCGGTCAGGCGCCGGACTCGCCGAGCGAGCGCGCGACCACCTGGGCGAGGTCGAGCACGCGCGTATCCTCACCTCGGATGCGGGCGCTGTCATCCAGCATGATCAGGCAGTAGGGGCAGGCCACGCCCACGGTATCGGCCCCGGTCGAGGCGGCCTCGTCCATCCGCTCCTCGTTGATCCGTTTGCCGATCCGCTCCTCCATCCACATCCGGGCGCCGCCGGCACCGCAGCACAAGGCTCGCTCGCCGTGGCGAGGCATCTCCACTGTCGTGACCCCCGGGACGGCCTCGAGCGCCTTCCGCGGGTCACGGTAGATGTCGTTGTGCCGGCCCAGGTAGCAAGGGTCGTGGTAGGCGACCGTCGTGTCCACGCGTCCGGTCGGCCGCAGGCGACCCTCGGCGACCAGGCTTGCGATCACCTCGGAGTGGTGGAGTACCTCGAAGCGCCCGCCGTAGTCCGGGTACTCGTTGCGCAGCGTGTTGAAGCAGTGCGGGCAGTTCGCGATCACCTTCGTAACGCCGGCGTCCTGCAGCGTCTCCACGTTCTGTTCCGCCATCGTCTGGAACAGGTACTCGTTGCCGATCCGTCGCGCCGGGTCGCCCGTGCACATCTCGCGGGGCCCCAGGATCGCGAACGAGACGCCGGCCCGCTGTAACAGCTTCACCACGGCGCGCGAGATCGCCTTGGCCCGGTCGTCGAACGAGCCGGCGCACCCAACCCAATACAGGTATTCGGGCGCCCGGTCGCCCTCGGCTACGACCCGCACGTCCATACCCTCGGCCCAGTCGGCTCGCTGAGCCTGCGGCATCCCCCAGGGGTTCCCGGCGCCCTCGAGGTTGCGCAGCAACGTCCCGGCCTCGGTCGGGAACCTGGACTCGGCCATCACGAGGTTCCGGCGCAGGTCGACGATCGTGTCCACGTGCTCGATGTCCACGGGGCACTCCTGCATGCAGGCCCCGCACGTGGTGCACGCCCAGACGACCTCTTCGTCGATCACGTCTGGCACGATGGCGATGGGCTCGAGCTCCTGCCCCGCCTTGCGGGCCTCCAGGATCTTCGGTCCTTGCTCGAACAGGTGGTCTCGCAGGTCCATCACCAGCAGCTTCGGCGAGAGCGGTTTGCCGGTGTTCCACGCGGGACACGCCGCCTGACAGCGTCCGCACTCGGTGCACGCGTACAGATCGAGCTCCTGCTTCCATGACAGGTCCGTGATCGTCGCGGCCCCCAGGTGCATGTCGCCCTCGGCCGCCTCGAGGTCGATCCGCAGCGGCGTGAGCGTTCCCCGCGGTCTCGTGCTGGCGAAGAACACGTTGATCGCGCTCGTCGCGATGTGAAGGTGCTTCGAGTAGCCGAGGTACACCAGGAACCCCAGGATCAGCGCCAGGTGGACCCAGTTCATCGTCCACATCGCCCATCGCTCCCAGGCGTCCGGGAGCGCGGCGATCGCCTCGGAGGCGGTCCGGGAGACCGGGGTCCACGCCCACGGCTCGGCGTAGCCGAGCGCGATCCTGGCTCCCCGGGCAAGGAACAACGTCAGCACGATCCAGAAGATCAGCCCGAGGATCCGGTAGGCCTCGAGGTGGTGGCTGCCGACGAAGCGCTCGGGCCGCTTCACGACCCGGATCCACACCGCGATCGACAGGCCGACCAGCACGCCGAACGCGAACACGTCCTGCACGAGCCCGAGCCACGCCGAACCGCCGACGAGCGGGATCTCCCACGCTGGGTCGATCAACTGCCCGATCACCTCGACGATCGTCGTTAGCAGGACGAGGAACCCCCAGAAGATCAGGGCGTGCATGAGCCCCGGCAGGGCTCGCTGGAAAAGCTTGCGCTGCCCGAGGACCTCGGCTCCCTCCCGGGCTACGCGCCGGGGCAGGTCCCCCCGCCGCCGGACGGGCCGCCCCAGGCGTACCAGGCGGGTCAGCAGTCGTGCCCGCCTCGCGGCCAGGCCCCCGGCGAGGAGCAGGAGCAGTACCAGGACCCCGGCGCGTGCGAGCACGTCCGGAGCATAGGGCAGCCCGGCGCCCTGCGCTCACGGATCTCGGCGCCAGGCACGGCTCAGGGGTTGATAGAAACCCACTCAACTTCTATCATGTGAGAGGACTAAGGCTTCCCTGGAGCTCCGATACCGAAGGAGGACTCACGTGGCGCGTGCCGTAGGGATCGATCTCGGGACCACGAACTCGGTGGTCGCCGTGCTGGAGGCGGGCGAACCTGTGGTGGTCCCCAACGCCGAAGGGGCGCGGACCACGCCCTCGGTCGTTGGGTACTCGAAGAACGGCGAGATCGTGGTGGGCGAGGTCGGCAAGCGTCAGGCCATCACGAACCCGGATCGCACCGTCCGTTCCGTCAAGCGCCACATGGGCGATCACGCGTGGGGCCTGGACGTGGACGGGAAGCGCTGGACCCCGCAGGAGGTCTCCGCGCAGATCCTGGCCAAGCTCAAGCGTGACGCCGAGGCGTACCTCGGCGACACGGTCACGCAGGCGGTCGTCACCGTGCCCGCGTACTTCGACGACTCGCAGCGTCAGGCGACGAAGGAGGCCGGGCAGATCGCGGGGCTCGAGGTCCTGCGGATCATCAACGAGCCGACGGCGGCGGCGCTCGCCTACGGCCTGGACAAGCAGCACGACCAGACGATCCTCGTCTTCGACCTGGGCGGAGGCACGTTCGACGTGTCGCTGCTGGAGATCGGCGAGGGCGTGTTCGAGGTCAAGGCCACCCACGGCGACACGCAGCTCGGCGGCGACGATTGGGATCAGCGCGTCATCGACTGGATGGTCAAGGAGTTCAAGAACAATTACGCGATCGACCTCGGCAACGACCGTATGGCGCTCCAGCGGCTGAAGGAGGCCGCCGAGAAGGCCAAGATCGAGCTCTCCCAGGTGGCCGAGGCCACGATCAACCTGCCGTTCATCTCCGCCGGTCCGGACGGCCCGCTGCATATGGAGATGAAGCTGACACGCAGCGAGTTGGAGCGCATGACCGAGGACCTGGTGCGGCGCTGCCGGGAGCCGTTCGACCTCGCCGTCAAGGACTGGGGCAAGCGGGTGAGCGAGATCGACCACATCATCCTGGTCGGCGGCTCGACGCGGATGCCGATGATCCAGGAGTTGGTCAAAGACCTCACCGGAGGCAAGGAACCCCACAAGGGCGTGAACCCCGACGAGGTAGTGGCGATCGGCGCCGCGATCCAGGCGGGCGTCCTCAAGGGCGACGTGAAGGACATCCTGCTCCTGGACGTCACCCCGCTGACGCTCGGCGTCGAGACCAAGGGCGGCATCTTCACGAAGCTGATCGAGCGCAACACGACGATCCCGACGCGCAAGTCGGAGATCTTCACCACCGCCGACGACAACCAGATGCAGGTAGAGATCCACGTCCTGCAGGGCGAGGCCGAAACGGTCTACTCGCCCGGTGTGCGCTCGCTCGGCAAGTTCAGCTTGGTCGGGATCGCACCGGCGCCGCGAGGCATGCCGCAGATCGAGGTGGCGTTCGACATCGACGCGAACGGCATCGTGAACGTGTCCGCCAAGGACATGGCCACCGGGAAGGAACAGCAGATGACGATCACCGGGGGCACCGCCCTGTCCAAGGAGGAAATCGACCGGATGGTCACAGACGCCGAGAAGTTCGCGGCCGAGGACCACCGGCGGCGCGAGGCTGCCGAGGCGAGGAACCAGGCCGACCAGCTCACCTACCAGGTCGACCGCTCGCTCGAGGAGTGGGGCGACAAGGTCTCCGAGGCCGACCGCACCGAGCTCGTGAAGTTCAACGACGAGCTGAAGGAGGCGCTGAAGGGCGAGGACGTCGACAAGATCAAGGCCGGCTCCGAGGCCGTGATGGGCAAGTTCCAGGCGATCGGGCAGGCGATGTACCAGCAGACGGCCGAGGCGCAACAGACAGCGGCCGCCGGCGGGGGTGGGACCACGCCCGCCGCCGGTGAGGGCGAGAACGACGTGGTCGAGGGCGAGATCGTGGACGAAGGAGGTGCGCAGTGAAAGACCGCATCATGCTGTGGGGTGACGCGCTGCCGGACATGAGGCTCTTCGACGACCGGTTCGACCGGCTCATCGAGCGGGCGTTCGGGCGCGAGAGGAACACGCCGTGGATGCCGGCGATGGACGTCTACGAGACCGAGGACAAGCTCGTCGTGACCGTCGAGCTGCCCGGCCTGTCGGCCGAGGACGTCGGGGTTCAGGTCGAGGACTCCACGCTGACCGTCAACGGCAAGCGGGAGTTCTCCTCCGAGGTGAACGAGGAGCATTACCACCGGATCGAGCGCCGGTACGGCTCGTTCAGCCGTGCGGTGACGCTCCCGCCGCAGGTGGATCCCGGCAAGGTCGACGCGAGGTTCGACGCAGGTGTGCTCACCGTCGAGGTTGCCAAGGCCGAGAAGGCCAAGCCGAAGAAGATCCAGGTCAAGACCAAGTGACCGAGCACGACGAGCGAAGCGAGCACGACGAGAGGCGGCCGAAGGTACGCGTCGTCGACCGGCGCCGCTTCACGGAGTCGTCGGAGGTGGAGCCCCCAGCCTCCTCCGACGCGTCCGTGTCCCAGGCCGCCAAGCGACCCGAAAAGCCCGACACGGATGAGCTCGAACGGGTTCGAGCCGAGGCGGCCGAGTACCGCGACCATCTCCAGCGTCTACAGGCCGAGTTCGACAACTACCGTAAGCGCGTGCTGAAGGAGCAGACGCGTGCCGTCGACCTCGCAGCGCAGCCGGTGGTGAGCCGGTTGCTGGAGGCGCTCGACGAGTTCGACCTCGCGCTGATGGCCGCAGAGCGCAGCCCTGACTTCGAGCAGTTCCGCAGGGGTGTCGAGCTCGTGTACGCGAAGCTCGTGGACTCGCTGCGGGCCGAGGGGCTCGAGCGGATCGAAGCCGAGGGGAAGCTGTTCGACCCGGCCGAGCACGAGGCTCTGATGCAGACGGGCGAGGCGGATGGCGAGCCCCACGTCGCGGAGGTGTTCCGGCCCGGGTACCGGTTCAAGGGCTCGGTGCTGCGCCCGGCCAGCGTGCGCATCGAGCGACGCTAGGGTGAGGAGGTCGTCGTGAACGGCGACGTCCGGCGCGAGTGGTTCGACAAGGACTACTACCAGGTCTTAGGCGTGCCTAAGAACGCCACCGCCGCGGAGATCAAGAAGGCGTACCGCAAGCTCGCGCAGCAGCACCACCCGGATGCCAACCCCGGGAACGCTCAGGCCGAGGAGCGCTTCAAGCAGATCTCGGCGGCGTACGACGTGGTCGGCGACGCGGACAAGCGGACCCAGTACGACCAGGTGCGAGAGATGGCCACCTCGGGGTTTGGACCCGGAGGGCCTGGCGGCCCTGGTAGAGCGGGTGGCGGGTTCGGAGGGTTCCCCGGCGGAGGAAGGGTGCGCTTCGAGGACCTCGGCGACCTCGGTGATCTGTTCGGCGGCCTGTTCGGGGGCGGAGGTCGCGTTCGGGGGCAGCCCGCGCGCGGAGCCGACCTCGAGGCCGATGTCACGATCACGTTCGACGGGGCGATGGATGGCACGACCGTCCCGGTCCGGGTGAGCGGCCCGGCACCTTGCGAGACGTGCAGCGGTTCGGGAGCGGCGCCCGGGACCAGTGCCACCACCTGCTCCCGATGCGGCGGCGCCGGCGCGGTCGCCGTGAACCAGGGACCCTTCCAGATGAGTCAGACCTGTCCGAACTGCCACGGCTCCGGGCGAGTGGTCCAGACACCCTGTCCCACCTGCCGGGGCAGCGGGAGCCAGCGGCGGGCGCGATCGTTCCAGGTGCGGATCCCGCCGGGCGTGCGCGACGGCGCGAAGATCCGCCTGGCCGGTCGTGGCGAGCCCGGACCGGCTGGAGGGCAAGCCGGGGACCTGTTCGTCCGCGTGGCCGTTCGTCCACACGCCTTCTTCGGCCGCAGGGGCGCGGATCTGACCCTCGACCTGCCGCTCACGTACCCCGAGGCGGCGCTGGGCGCCAACGTGCAGGTGCCCACGCTCGACGGTCCGGTGACGATGAAGGTCCCGGCTGGCACGCCAAGCGGCAAGACGTTCCGCTTGAAGGGCAAGGGGGCTCCGAGGCGAGGTGGACGCGGCGACCTGCTCGTAACGGTCGGCGTGGAGGTGCCTCAGAAGGTCTCGAAGCAGGAGAAGGCGTTGCTGAAGCAGCTGATGGATGAGGAGAAGGGCTCTCCCAGGCGTCGGCTGGGGGTGACCGCGTGATGCGCGACGACGCCGATGCCCTGGGCGGCGCGCGGCCCGACGACCGGCCTGTCTACGTGATCAGCGTTGCCGCCGAGCTCTCGGGCGTGCACCCGCAGACCCTCCGCATGTACGAGCGGCGCGGACTGCTCGCGCCCCGGCGCACCTCCGGCAACTCGCGCCGGTACTCCGAGCGCGACATCGAACGCGTGCGGGTGATCCTCGAGCTCACGCGGCGTGATGGCATCAGCCTGGCCGGCGTCCGCCTGTTCCTCGAGCTTCGCGAGCAGCTCGAGCAGATGCACCGGCGCACCGAGGCGCTCGAGCGACAGTTGCTCGACCGGTTGCGCGAGGGCGGTTCCGACATCGTGCCGCTGCGCAGCATCATCACCTTCGCCTGGGAACACGAGCCGGAGCGTTGACCGCCGTGCGAGGCGACCGTGTCCTGCTCCGCGGGTTCGGGCCCGACGAGATCGAGGCGGTCCTGCCGCGGGTCGCGCCGGCCGAGCTCGCGGCGGGGGACGAAGCCGCGGTGGCGCGCAAGCGGGGGCGCATGGAGCGATCGGGCGAGCGCACCGAGTGGGAGATCTGGTTCGCGATCGAGGCCGAGGGGCGGTTGGTCGGCGACATCCAGGGCCGGTACTCGGATCAAGCGATGCCTGCGGGGGTGTGGGAGCTCGGCATCGAGCTCTGGGACGAAGCGGACCGCCGCCGCGGGTACGGGCGCGAGGCATGTGCGCTGCTCACCTCCCACCTGTTCGATGCCGAGGGTGCGATCAGGGTGCAGGCGACCACCGACGTGGACAATGCGGCGATGCGCCGCACGTTCGAGAAGCTCGGGTTCGGTTGCGAGGGGATCCTCCGCGGGTTCATGCCGCAGTCCGAAGGTGAGCCGCGCGACTTCGCGATGTACGCGATGACCAAGCAGGACCATACGCGGGACGAGACCGGTCTCTAGTCCCGGCCTGGGCGCCTTCCCTATACTTGCCGCGTGAACCCCTGGCTGCGGATGCTCGCGGTCCTGGTGGCGGTGATCGTGGCGGCGCTCCTGCTCAAGGTGCTGCCGCCGATCTTCGTCCTGGTGGCGTTCGTCGGTGGCGTTGCCTACGTGAACCACGTGCTGAGGGCTAGCGCCAAGACCGAGGGTCGGGGCGATGTCGTCGCCGTCCTCGGGTTGCGGCGCGAAGCCCAGGACCCGTTCGGTCTCCTCGGTTACCCGCTCGCTCTGTTCGCCCGGGGCAACGACCCGAAGATCGAGGATCTCGTGTGGGGGACGTGGCGGGGGCTCGAGGTGCGCCGGTTCGACGTGTCGTTCGAGCACCCCGTAGCCGGGCAGGCGGCGGATCGCCCTCGGTTCGCCTGCGCGCTCGCGCCGCTGGGTGCGAACGCGCCGCACCTGGTCGTCGAGCCGCTCCTGTTCGTCATGCGCCTGGCCTCCGAGGTGCCTATGCCCCAGATGCCGTCGGGGTGGGAGCGCCTGGACCGTACCTTCGTCATGAGGTGCGAGGATCCGGCGTTCGCGGGCAGGCTGATCGACGAGCCGATGGCGAACTGGCTGGTCGATCTAGGCGAGGACACGGGGTTCGAGGTCAAAGGCTCGCTCGCATTGCTGTACGGCCCGGCGTCCTCCGCCGGCGATCTCGTGACGGTGCTGGAGACGCTCCAGGGGTTCCTGGATCGGGTGCCGCCCGGTCTGCTACCGACGCAAGGCGATGGTTCGGCCGGGCTGGGTGCCAGCACGCCGGACACGAGCGTGGGGCCGTGAACCAGGGCGAGCCCGCCGGCTCCACGCCCAGGGTCCTGCGTCGCAGCCGCGACGAGCGCGTGATCGGGGGGGTCTGCGGCGGGCTCGGAAGGTACCTGGGGATCGACCCCGTGTTGCTGCGGATCGCCTTCGTGATCCTGGCGATAGCGGGCGGCGGGGGGATCCTCGTCTACATAGTGGCCTGGATCTTGATCTCCGAGCAACGCGAGGGCGAGGAGCTCGGCACCGCTCGTCCATCCAGCATCGACTCGACGCGCTTGATCATCGGCGGCGCGCTGATCGCCGTCGGCACGATCCTGCTCCTCAACCTGTCGCTGCCGCGTTTCGGTAAGTACTTCTGGCCCCTCGCGCTCATCGCCGTTGGCGTGGCGGTCGTGATCCAGGCCTCAGCAGACCGGCGATGAGCGAGCCCACCGTCCCGCTTCCGCCTCCCGCCGAGCCCCGGCCGTCCCCGCGGATGGGGCGGTTGCTGGGTGGGGTGTTGCTCGTGCTCCTGGGGGCGGCTTGGCTGCTCGAGTCGCTCGACGTCGTGCAGGTTCCGTGGGACGTGTTACTGCCCGGGGGTCTGATCGCGATCGGAGTGATCCTGGTGGTGAACTCCCCGACCGGGGCGAGCCACCGCGGCATGATCGCGCTCGGGATCGTGCTCACTGTCCTGCTGTCGATGGGTACCGTGATCGCGCTCCCTGTAGGTGGCGGGATAGGGGAACGGACCGAGCGGCCGACGACCGCCGACCAGGCGGCCGAGCGGTTCGAGCTCGGGATCGGGCAGTTCACGATGGACTTGAGGGAGCTCCCGGTCCCGGCCGCCGGTACCGAGCCGGTCCTCGTACGTGCTCGCCTGGGGATCGGGGAGCTGGTCGTGATCGTGCCCGAGGGTGTCGCCGTGCGGGTCGAGGCGAAGGCCGGGCTCGGCACCGTGAAGGTGTTCGATAAGGACGAGGGCGGCCTGGACGTGGACCTGGTGAGCGAACCGGCGGGCGCGGCGCCCGCGCTCGACCTTCGGCTGTCGGTGGGTATCGGGGAGGTGAGCGTGCAGCGTGGATGAGTCCACGAACCGGGCATCGCTGGTCGCCGGGGTGTTCTTCATCGTGGCCGGCACGACGTTCCTGCTCGAGCGCCTGGGCGTCTTCGAGCTCAGGCTACGGGTGCTTGCTCCCACCCTGCTGATCGCGATCGGCGTGGCGGTGCTGCTGGGTGGCCGCGGACACCGGTCCTCGGCGTGAGGACCGATTAGCGCGTGGACACGGGACTCATCATCGCCCTCGCGGTCCTCGGCGCGATCGGCGCCGCCGCGTGGAGCTTCTACGCGAAGAAGAAGCGACGCGAGGAGCTGCTGTTCATCGCCCGGCAGCTGGGGCTCTCTTACTCGGCCGAGGACACGCGCGGTTGCCTCGGGCTCCCGTTCGCGCTGCTGCAGCGGGGGGACGGACGAGGAACCGAGAACGTGCTCTGGGGCACGTGGCAGGCGATCGAGCTCGTTGAGTTCGATTACTGGTTCTACACCGAGTCGACGGACTCGCGGGGGAACCGCACGAAGAGCTACTCGCGCTTCTCCTGCGCCGTGACAGAGATCGACGCGGCGTTGTCCCCTCTCACGATCGGGCGCGAGAACCTGCTCACGCGCCTGGCCGACGCGGTCGGCCTGGACGACATCGCCTTCGAGACGCAGGAGTTCAACGATGCGTTCAACGTGAAGTCGAAGGACCGGCGGTTCGCCAACGACCTCGTCGACCAGCGGATGATGGCGTGGCTGCTCTCGACGGCGTCGGACTTCTCCTTCGAGACCTGCGGGCGATGGCTGCTGTGCTACAGCGACCGGCGCCGGCCGATGGACCTGATCCCGCTGCTGGGCACGCTGCTGGGATTCCGGGACCAGGTGCCGCGGGTGGTCTACGACCTGTACCGGGTGGGTCCCCGGCCGGACCCGCTCGCGCCGCCGCCGGGCCCGGAGGTGCCGCCGCGCCCGGACGGAACCTCCTAGGCTCGCTGTCCGGGGCCCGAGCCGCTAGGCTTCGGCGGACCTCTCGAGAAAGGAACCACCGTGGGCCCAGCACTCGCGATCATCGGCGGGATCCTCGTCCTGCTGCTCATCATCGGGGTCGTCGCGTACAACCGGTTCGTCTCGCAGAAGCAGCAGATCAAGGACGC
>DATEDE010000276.1:0-6466 GCA_035286545.1 Actinomycetota bacterium
GAAAGGGGGTCAGGTGGTCTAGCCGCCCGTGAGGTCCTGAGCTACCTCCGTTTCCCCGTGCTCGAATGCCCAAGCCATGTCGTTGATCTCGGTCTGCGGTATCTCGCGAGCAGCGGCGGCGTCTCTCCAGCGCAGCGTCGCGATAAGAACCTTTCCCAGCACATCGGCGGCGTCCTGCTCGTCCAGGCGAAAGAAGGGAGCCACCGACATGAGGGTCCGGATACTTGCCTCCCTCTCGTAGCCATCGATAGTCGTGCTTAGGTGCTTCGGACCTGGCGCGGGATCCGGATTCAGGTCGAAGGCCGGCGAAAGGGTCCATGCACTCGCGCCAACATGCAGGAAACCGTGGTTCCGAAGGTGATCGTCGGTATTCGAGATGAGGATGCCGAAGGCGATCCGCCTCCATAGCTCGTGTAGGTCGTCCGTAGCGTGGGGGGAGGTCTGCTCTATCACCCCGGCGATGTCGAGGTAGCTGCCGGCATCACCATCGCTTGCCTCGAGCATCGTCATCGCGCTGGCATAACCGATCCGGCGGTCACCGTCCCGATCGAAGCGGTTGACGACCAACACACTCCGATCGGATACGTTCAGAAGCTGCCGCTCAGGAACGCGGATACCTGCCTGGCGGGCAAGATCAAGCGCCACGCCCTCCCAGGCTGTCACGTTCCACGTGTCGTACCGGGTACTGGGGAACTTCGCGATCGCGATCCGGCCCACGCTGTCGATCACATGTGCCTTCGGTCTCGCCCCACCGAGTGAACTGCCTCCGCGAAGAAGGTCTCGAAGTTCATCCTCAGTCTCCTTATCCGCCTCGAGGTGCTCAGCGGCTTGAAGCAGCTTCGCAAGGCCAGTGAGGTGCGGAACGCCCGAGTCGCCACCGGCAAGGAATGCACCCGTAGCGGGATCGCGGAAGCGGATCGCTCCCTGGCGAAGGTCGTCCCGCACGCCCAGCAGGAACTCGATCTCACCGAGGGTTCGCGCCGCCCCTCCCTCAGCGGCCGCCCGTCGCCGTTCTGCCCGCGTGATCAAAGCACGCCCCCATCGGTCTGGGGCCGCATCCGCGAAAGCGCGGAACATGTGCAGGCCCACAGGTGTCTGCAGCGCGCCCTGCACCAGCGGCAACGAGGGGTCTAGCGCGTACGATCCTTCGCGCGCCAGGTAGGAGGCGTCATACGCGAACGACGCCGACTCGCGGCCTCCTCGCCGATGGGAGAACAAGCGACCGGCGAGCACGTCCTCGTGGTCGATCGCGACAACGACTTCGATCGCCTGCTCAGCCATCTCGAGACCGCGATGGCCTTACCCGCGCCGGCAGCCTCTCCTCGGTCCGCAGGCGCCCGACATCGGTGGCGTAGGGGTCAAGCGAGACGGCAAGCTTGTCCAGCACCCCGATGGCGCGGGCAACTCGAAGGGTGTTCTCGAGGCTGGCTGATCCCTCCCCGTGCTCCAAGCTACGAAGGGTCTTCACGTCTACTCCCGCACGGTCCGCGACCTGGGCAGCCGTGAGCCGCTGCAGCTTCCGCCAAGTGACGATGTCTTCGCCAAGCCGGCGGAGGGCGCGCTGCACCGGCACGGGGGTGGGCCAGGTCGAGTTCTTCGCCATAACAGGGCTTATGATACCGCTTAAGGCCTCTAAGCGGCAATATATTCCCTCTTACCTATAGCAGCCACAACTAAGGTAAGACTCTTGGTGCCCGGGGTGGGACTCGAACCCACACGTCCCTCTCGGGACAAGCGCTTTTAAGGCGCCGTCGTCTGCCAGTTCCGACACCCGGGCTTGAAGAAGCCTAGCGCCCTACTTGCCCTCGCGGATCGTGACCCGCTCGATGTAGACGGCCTGGACCGGCTGCTGGCCCGACAGACCCGCGGCCGGGTCCTGGATCGGGAGGTCCTGGATCGTCTGAGCGACGTCGAGGCCCTCGGTGATCGTTCCGAAGATCGTCCACGCCGCCTGGTCATCTAGCAGGTGGCCGTCGTCGCCGGTGATCACGAAGAACTGGCTCCCTCCGGAGTCCGGACCCGAGTTGGCCATCGCGAACACGCCGGGGCCGTAGGACTCCTCGCCCGTGAGCTCGTCGGGGATCGAGTACCCGGGCCCGCCGCTCCCGGTGGCGGTCGGGTCGCCGCCCTGGATCACGTCGATAGAGGTGTCGAGGCGGTGGAACCGCTGCCCGTCGAAATAGCCCTGCTGCGCCAGGAACACGAACGAGTTGACGGTCTGCGGTGCGTCCTCGGCCAGGAGCTGAATCACGATGTCGCCGCAGGAGGTCTCGAGCACAGCTTCGTAGGATCTGCCCTGTTCCAGCACCTGCTCGGGCGCCGAGAACTGCGGCTTCGGCGTCAGGGCGTCCTCGGGCTGGGTTCCGCCGCAGGCGACCTCCTGCGGACCGGGCTCCGGCTGGACCGTGCCGGTCTGGCTTCCAGGCTCGCCCGTCGACCCGGTTGCACCGGTCGCGGCGGTCTGCCCGGTCGCGCTGGTGGCGCCTGTCTTCCCGGTCGCGCCGCTTGCCACAGGTGGCGTGTCGTCGCCGCCCGAGAACAGGAGGAACACTCCGAGCGAGCCCAGGAGCGCGACGATGAGGGCGACGGCGATCGTGGCCATCTGGCGCTTGCGGTGGTGCTGCATGCGCTCGGACCGGCGGCGCTGGTGCTGCTTCGCGAGCTGGCGGTTGCGGGTCTTCTTGTTCGCCACGGCCGCCCAGGTTACCCAACGGAAGAAGCCGCGGACCGTCGGGCATCGCGAACGCCCGGTCCGACTTGCGCGATCTGGGTTGGGTTGCATAGCCTCCACCGGCGAGAGGGCCGGGTTGGAGACGCCAGGTGGGTGCGCCCGCCCTCGGAGGAGGTCACTCGATGCACAGACCCGGACGCCTCGTCATATCCGCCTTGGCGACCGCAGGCCTGCTGTTCCTGCCGGCGGTACCCGCCTCGGCCCTGACGACCTACGACGTCACCGTCGGCCAGTTCCTGGCGGGAGCGCCTGCGGAGTCGCAGCGGTTCCTGCCCGGACGGATCGACGTCCACCAGGGCGACACCCTCCACTTCGCATCCGAAGGGTTCCACACCGCAACGCTGCTGCCCGTCGGGCAGGCTCCGCAGTCCTGGTACGACGATGTCGCGATCATCGGGTCGTCGGACCCCTTCTCGCTCGTCCAACCCGATCCCGATGACGGCCCGGGTGCGTTCAAGTTCGGCAACCTGGCGCTGAACGCGAGCGATCCGGCCTGTGGCGCACCCGAGCAGCCCGCCTGCGCGTTCGACGGGACCGGCGATCCAGTCGGCGGCGTGCTCAACTCGGGCGCAGCGTTCTTCGCGCCGCTGGATCTGGCCGTCGACGTCGGCGTGCCGGCCGGCAGCAGCTTCTGGGTCATCTGCGTCGTCCACGGGCCCGACATGAGCATGCGGGTGGATGTCGTGGGCAACGCCTCCCCGGCATCTGATCCGGCCGACCTGGCGGCGACGAACGCCGCCCAGATCGAGCAGGACACCGACGCCGCGGCCGCCCTGCACGAGAAGATGAGTGGGAAGCAGAGCTCGCACACCACGCCCGACGGCAAGGTCGTCTGGGACGCGTGGGCCGGGGTCGACAACGCTCACCTCGCGTTGTTCGGGTTCTACCCCCAGCGTCTGCGGATCGCCAAGGGCGACACGGTCCGCTGGCACTTCGACAGCCTGATCTTCGAGGATCACACCGTGACGCTGCCGCTGGACACCGCGCGCGAGATCGCCGGCGGCGGAGGACCGGTGTGCGACCCGGACGGGGACGCCGGCGCGGGGCCGGACGTGCCGCCCGAGCTCGCTGAGCCGCCGTTCTGCAACGACCCGACCCAGCTTGAGTTCGAGCTGGACGATCGGTTCATCACCCCGCAGGGCAACGGGGTCTTCCGCGGCGGCGACCTCGAGAGCTCGGGAGCGCTCGGACGGCACGCGGCGTTCGGCAACGACGCCTACTCGCTGAGGTTCCGCACCACCTCGCCGAGGACCGGGTTCAAGTACCTGTGCCTGATCCACCCGTTCATGCGCGGACGGGTGGTCGTCGGGTAGGCCGGTGAGGTCCGGGAGCGCCTGCCGCGGGTGCTCCCGGACCGCGGTTCAGCTGCTCAGCATCTCCAGGACGAGGCCGTCCAGGATGTCGGTCTCGGACACAAGCGCGTCCTCGAACCCGAACCGGCGCATCACCTCGACGAGGATCAGCGCGCCCTGGGCGATCACGTCAGCCCGTCCGGGCGCCATCACCGGCAGGGCGGCACGCTCAGGCGTTGTCATCGTCAAGAGGGAGCTGAGGACGCGCTCGGCGCCGGCCCTGGTCAGTCGGGTCCGGTGGATCCGCTCGGGATCGTAGGCCTCCAGCCCGAGCGCGATCGCCTGGACCGTGGTCGAGGTCCCGGCCACCGCGACCAGCGTCGCGGCCTCGTGGACGGGGACCGCGCGTTCGACCTCGTCCAGGACCGCCTGGACGACCTGGCGCGCGGCGTCGAGCTCGGCGGGGAGTGGAGGGTCGTGCCGCACGCAGCGCTCCGTGAGCCGGACGCTGCCCATCTGCGTCGAGATCGAGGCCGCCGGCGTCCCGGCGCCCAGGACGAACTCCGTCGACCCGCCGCCGATGTCGAGCACGAGGTACGGCGCGGGCGCCTCGAGGCCGGCGGTGGCGCCGAGGAAGGACAGGGCGGCCTCGTGCTCCCCCGTGATCACCTCGAGGTCCGAGCCCGCGAGCTCTCGGATGCGCCGCTCGAGCTCGTCGCGGTTGGAGGCGTCGCGAACGGCGGCCGTCGCGCCGACGCGGATCCGTCCGGCGTGCAGGGCCCTGGCGCGGCGCGCGAACGTCGCGATCACCGAGAGCGTGCGCTGCAGCGCTTCGTGGGCGAGGCCGCCGGTCTCATCGACCCCCTGGCCGAGCCGGGTGATGACCATATCCCGCCCGAGATCCTCGAACCCTCCGCGTCCGTCGGGCTCGGCGATGAGGAGCCGCGTCGAGTTGGTGCCCTGGTCCATCGCCGCGACGCGACCGGGTCGTTCGGCGTGGATCGGCTCCACCTGCTCGGCGACCCACGCCCCGACCTCGTCGTCCCCGCCGGCGAGGTGATGCGCGTAGTGGGCGTGCAGGCATTTCAGTCCGCGACGCGTGCCGCCGATGCCTCCGTGCGTCTCAGCGCCGGGATGGCCGACGGCGCGTTCGGCCGCGTACGCGGCGTGCGCGCGTTCGACCGCTCCCGCGAACGCCGGGTCGGTCTCGAGGCGCTCGCCCAGCCGCGCGACCCAGCCCTCGGACTCGAGGCGCGAGACCGCCCTGGCAGCATCGGGACACGTCAGCCAGAACAGCGTGGGGAACGGGTTGCCCTGCGCGTCGACCGGGGCGTTGCGGATCACTAGCGGGTGACCACCGGGACACCGGACGACCACCGTGAAAGGGATCGTGGGCTCCCGGCCGAGCTGTTGGGCGACCAGGGTGCGGTCGGTTCCGCGGAGCTCGCCCATCAGGCTGGGCTACCGCTCGGCTGCTCGAGCCCCACGGCGGGGAGCTACTTGCGCTTGTGCTCGACGGAGCGCTTGAAGTCCACCTGGCGCTCCTCGCTCTGCCGCATGAACTTCTTCAGCCGCGCCTCGAAGTCCGGGTCGGCGCCGCGGCGAGGGCGACTGGGCGCGGGATCTTGGAGCGCCTTGATCGACAGGTCGATCTTCCCGTCCTCCTTGATGGCGATGACCTTCGCCTGGACGACGTCCGCCTCCCGCAGGTGCTCGTGGACGTCCTTGACGTAGTTGCGGTCGATCTCGGAGATGTGGACCAGCCCGACCTTCCCTCCGTCGAGGGTCAGGAAGGCCCCGTAGGGGGTGATGCGGCTGACGGTCCCCTCGATGACCGCGCCTACCTCGAGCTCTGCCAGCGTCTCCGCCTCCTCGGTTCGCTCCGGCGCATCGCCGGGGCGGTCAGTGTCCCATCGGCCCGTTTCAACCGTCAAGGCGACGGCACGCCGTGCGAGGAGCCGGGATCAGCAGTCCTTGGCCGAAGACTCACCCGGCGTGACGAACGCGATCTCGCCGGGGGCCACCATGCCAAGGCACTCTCGAGCCAGACGCTCGAGCTCGGCGGGGTCGCGGAGGCTCGAGATCTCGGCGCGCAGGTCGGCGTTCACCTCCTCGAGCTCGGCGGTGCGTCGCTCGAGGTCGCCGATCCGGGCCCGCTGGTCCAGGTACTGACGCGCGGGCACCATCGCCATCACCGTGAGCAGCGTGACGGCCACCAGCAGGAACGCCGCGCGGCCCGTCAGGCGTGGCGTCTCGCGCTCGAGGCGCCGACCCTGCGTCGGTTGTGCCGTGACCTCCTGCTCGAGGTCCGTCGTTACGCTCACCGGCTGCCCCGCCGGATCGCGGAGGCGCCCGCGTACCGCGCCTGCTCGCCGAGCTCCCCCTCGATGCGCAGCAGCCGGTTGTACTTGGCGGTGCGTTCGCCGCGCGTCGGGGCACCCGC
>DATEDE010000277.1:0-6181 GCA_035286545.1 Actinomycetota bacterium
TCGGTGGATAGCTGTCCCTTCGGCGTGCGCTTGCCCGGCGACAGCCCGAGCTTGTCGTACAGGATCTCGCGCAGCTGGGGCGGCGAGTTGAGGTTGAACTCCTCGCCGGCGTGCTCGTAGATCTCCTCGCGCAGCGCGGCCATGCGTTCGCGGACCCCGCCGGCCATCTCGTCCAGGTAGCCGACGTCGAGCGCGACGCCTATCGCCTGCATCCGCGCGAGGACCGAGGACAGCGGGAGCTCGACGTCCTCGAGCAGCTCGCGCAGGCCAGCCTTGTCCAGGCGCTCGGCGAGCGCCGGAGCAAGGAGCGCGACCGCGGCCGCCTCGGCAGCCGGAGTCCGCCACGAGCCGCCGAACAGCTGACCCTCGGCCTCCTCCCCGACCGAGCCAACGACGTCGGTACCGAGGTACTGCTCGCACAGCGGACCCAGCTCGAAGCTCGGCGCGGCCGGGTCCAGCAGGTATGCCCCCAGCATCGTGTCGAAGACCACACCACCTAGCGCCCTGGTCTCCGCGAGCGCAGCGGTCTCGGCGTCCTTGGCGTCGTGCGCCCACTTCGGGGTGTTCGCGTCCGAGAGCGCGTCGGCCACGGGCGCAAGGTCTTTCAGCTCCGCGTATGCAGCCTGCCCGCCACCGGCCGACACCGCCATCCCACGTAGCTCGCGCCCCTGCAGGTGGGGGCGGATGGCCTTGGGCGCGTCGGAGGCCATCAGCGCGGCGAGCTCGGCGGGCTCGACCTCGCGCAGGTCCAGCTGGGCGAGCTCGACGGCGGGCTTGGCGGTCCGGCCGACCTCCTCGAGGCGTTCGAACAGCGTCCGGAACTCGAGCGAGGTGAACAGGCTCCTGACGGCCTCGACGTCCCACTCCCCCATCACGCAGTCCTCGGGCTCGACGTCGAGGTCTAGGTCGAGTTTCAGCTGGGCGAGGTCCTTGTTGAGCGCCAGCTGCTCGCCGGCCGCCTCGATCGACCCCCTGAGCTTTCCCCTCAGCTCGTCGGTCCGGCGCATGAGCTCCTCGATCGAGCCGAACTCCTGGACGAGCTTGGAGGCCGTCTTCTCCCCTACGCCGGGCACGCCGGGGATGTTGTCCGAGGCATCACCCTTGAGCGCTACGTAGTCCAGGTACCGCTCAGGCGGCAGGCCGAAGCGCTCCTCGACGGCCTCAAGGTCGTAGCGCCGGATGTCCGAGATCCCCTTCACGTTGAACATCACCGTGAGCCCGGGCCGCACGAGCTGGAAGAAGTCACGGTCCGCCGTCACGATCACCACGTCGATGCCCGCCGCGTGCGCCCGCACGGCGAGCGTCGCGATCGCGTCGTCGGCCTCGTGGCCCTCGACCCCGATCACTGGGATCCGAAGGGTCTCCAGGACCTCGACGATCAGTCCCAGCTGCTGCCGGAACTCGTCGGGGGTCTCCGGGCGGCCCGCCTTGTACTCGGCGTACTTCTCGAGCCTGACCGTCGGCGCCCCGATGTCGAAGGCGACGGCGATCAGATCCGGCCGCTCCTCGGCGAGCAGCTTGATGAGCATCGAGGTGAACCCGTAGACGGCGTTCGTCACCTGGCCGGTGCTGGTCGCCAGGGTCGTAGGCAGGGCGAAGAACGCCCGGTAAGAGAGGCTGTGGCCGTCGAGCAGGAACAGCCTCTTCGGTGGGTCGGCGGCGGAGAGAGCCACTCCGGGCATCCTAGCGCCGCCCGCCCACAGCCCCCCCGCGTGCCCGCCAGGCGACCCCCGCCATGGAACATCGGACGGAGGTCCTACGCTCCCCGCTTTACGGGAACCACCCGGACGGGCGACAATCCGGGCGTGCGCGATCCCCCCTGGGGCAAGCCACCTAAGCTTCGCTGGAGGGGAGCAAGGCAGATGAGCCGCAGGATGGTCCTACGCACCATCTGGGTCCTCGCGGCCGCGCTCGCGACCCTCGGCATCGGATCGACGGTCGCCGCACAGCCCGAGCACGCAACCGTCTGTCACCGAACGGGGTCCTCCGTCAATCCGTTCGTCACGATCCACCCGAGCGTGAACGGCGCCTACAGTGGCCACCTCAAGCACACCGACGACGTCATCCCGCCCTTCGAGTACCAAGGTGGCGAGTACGAGCTCAACTGGCCGAGCTCCGAGGTGGAGGTCGTAGACGGCGAGTGCGTCCTGGCTCTGCAGGAGGAGGAAGAGCCGCCGGAGGTCGAGCCCGGCCCGCCGATCGAGGGCGAGCCGCCGTTCACCGGTTGAGGTCGACGCGACGAGCGATCGGCGTGGCGTTCGTCCTCACGCTGTCGCTCTACGCCTGCTCGGGCGGTGAGACGCGGCAACAGCCGGGAGCTCTACCCGAGGAGGAGCCTCAGCGACCCTGCGACACGTACACAGCCGTCGGACTCATGCGTGTGAGCTCCGTCGTGGCGCGCGAGCGACCGGGTGATGATGCCCCCGCCATCGCGCGGTTCCCGCGCATCAACGCGCAGGGCGCCGAACAGGTCTTCCCGATCCTCCAGGACCGGTACAGGGACGGGCACCTGTGGCACGAAGTGATGCTGCCGGTTCGGCCCAACGGCACGACCGGCTGGATCCCGGCCAACGCCGTCAGCCTTCGCCGCAGCGACTACCGCATCGAGGTGAACCTGGACCGGTACCGCCTCGACCTGTTCGAGCGCTGCGACCGTCTGGCCTCCTACGTGATCGGCATCGGAACCCGCGATACGCCCACGCCGCACGGGATCTTCTTCCTGAACTCCCTTCTGAAACCTCCCCAGGAAGGCACCGTCTACGGCGCGCTGGCGTTCGGGTTGTCCGCGTACTCCGACGTGATCACCGACTGGGAGGGTGGTGGGATCGTTGGGCTCCACGGTACGAACGACCCCTCTTCACTCGGTGGCGCGGTCAGCTACGGGTGCATCAGGATGAAGAACCGTGCGATCCGCGAGATCGCCCGCACCGTCCCCCTGGGCACTCTCGTGGAGATAGGCGGGACCGGCCCGTAGACTCGTTCGGACCCGAACGACATTGACCCGAATCCTACCCCGTCGATAGGATTCGCGTGGCCCCCGAGAGGGCGGCGAGAAGCTGAAGGAGGACGGCCGGATGGGTGCTACGTTCGTGATCGCGCTTCGGGAGGGCATCGAAGCCGCTCTCATCGTCTCGATCCTCCTCGCCTATCTCAGGCAGCTCCAGCGCCAGGACCTATCCCGCCTGGTTTGGTGGGGTACCGCCGCAGCGATAGCGATCTCCGCCCTGGTCGGCACGGTGATCTTCGTGATCGGAGCCGAGTTCGAGGGTACCGCGGAAGAGGTGTTCGAGGGGCTCGTCACCCTCACGGCGGTTGGCGTGCTCACGTGGATGATCTTCTGGATGCGCCGGCAGGGGGCACGGATGAAGGGCGAGCTACAAGGGAAGGTCGATACCGCCCTGGTCACAGGCGGCATCGCCCTGGGCCTCCTCGCGTTCTTCGCGGTACTGAGAGAGGGCATCGAGACGGCGCTCTTCCTGTTCGCGGCCGCCCAAGGCACGGCGGCTGGAGCCGGGGGCGTCGGGGCTCAGGTCCTCGGCGCGATCCTCGGTCTAGGGGTAGCGGTGGCACTCGGAGTTCTGCTCTACCGGGAAGGCATCCGCATGAACCTGCGGAGTTTCTTCCGCCTGACGGGCTGGATCCTCATCATCGTCGCGGCCGGGCTGTTCGCGTTCGCGGTCCACGAGCTCCAGGAGGCCGGATGGCTGCCCTTGCTCGAGCAGACCGCGTTCGACGTGTCGCCGACGCTGCCCGACGACAGCGGGATCGGTGCCGTGTTACGCGGACTCGTCGGTTACAACGCGGATCCGACGGTTCTCGAGGTGGTCGCGTGGCTCGGCTACCTCGTTGTGGTAGGCGCGCTGTACCTGCGTCCCGTTACGTCAGTCGCATCGCGTCCGATCACGGCGGACACGTCGCAGCGACGTTGAGGACACGCTCCGCGTTCTGATAGTGCGCACACGAACAACGTGCGTCCTGTCACTCTTTCTCGGTCGCGAACGCGCAAGGGTCTACCTGCATCATCGCTCGTCCAGCGTTGCGGCACAACAGAGACGCCGCGTTGACACGCATCGGAGACCTCGCTACTGTTCGCAGCGGTCCCGAGCGGTTGCTGGGACCGGGAGGCGGGAGGCACCTCCGGGAAGGCGGAGCGGACGAGGGGACGCGAGTCCTCGAGGACGCATCACCGACAACGGGGAGCGCGCCGGCCGACCGGAGTTCCGGGTCGCTCGGGGCCACCTTTTGACGGGTCGAGGGACCGAGTAGACAACGCTCGCGTATGGGGAAGGCGTGAGCGGCTCCAAAGGTCCCTCGGCCCGTCGATCTTTGCGCGAGGCTCCTACGAGCCGACGATGAGGATCACGCCGGTCATCTCGCGATCCCTGTGGAAGCGGCAGAAGAGTTCGTAGCTTCCAGGAGCCAGTCGCCCCGCGATGTCCTCGACCGTGAACTCCTCACCCGGCAGCACGTCGGTGACGAGCCCGAGTGCCGGGATCGTGACGTTGTGCACGTTGCGTCCCTCGTTCCTCACAACGAGGGCGCGTCCGGGGGCGAGCGGTGCCGTCGGGTGCGCGTCGTGGAAGTGGTAGTCGATCGCCGTGACCACGTAAGGGATCGGTTCGGACCGGAGCAAGGCCGCCGAGAGGACGAGGACACTAACGGCGACGACGAGCAGGACGATCCGCGTGGCGGACGTTCGCACGGCGCGGAGCCTACAGGACCTTCGCGAGGAACTGGCGCAGCCGCTCGGTCTGGGGGTGGTAGTACATCTCGCGGGGTTCCCCCTGCTCCACGACGAGACCCTCGTCCATGAAGAGCATCCGGGTCCCGACCTCACGTGCGAACCCCATCTCGTGCGTGACGACCATCATCGTCATCCCCTCACCGGCCAGGCGGATCATCACCTCGAGCACCTCCCCGACCAGCTCCGGATCCAGGGCCGAGGTCACCTCGTCGAAGAGCATCATCCGGGGCTCCATGGCGAGCGCGCGGGCGATCGCCACCCGCTGCTGCTGGCCGCCCGAGAGCTCCCCTGGGTAGGAGAGGGCCTTGTTGTCCATCCCGACGCGAGCGAGCTGTTCCATCGCTCGCGCGCGGGCCTCAGAGCCGCCCAGCTTCAGGACATTCTCCAGGGCGAGGGTGACGTTACGCAGGGCGGTCATGTGCGGGAACAGGTTGAACGCCTGGAACACTATCCCGATGTGGGTGCGAACCTCGTCCAGGTTCGTGCGGATGTCGGTGATATCCCGGCCCTCGAACCACACCTTGCCGAGGGTGGGCTCTGCCAGCATGTTCACGCACCGCAGAAGCGTCGACTTGCCGGAGCCCGAGGGTCCGATGATCACCATGACGTCGCGTTGGGTCATCCTGAGGTCGACCCCCCGGAGCACGTGCAGGTCGCCGAACCACTTGTGGATCCCCTCGAGGCGGATGAGGTCATCGCCCGTGCGCGTCTCGGCCGCCATCAGTGCCCGGCTCCCGTGATGCCGACCAGCCCGCTCCTCAGGCGTTCCTCGACCCTGTTCACGAGGTAGATCGCCGGAAGCGTGATCGCGAGGTAGCCGAGCGCCGTCGCCGTGTAGAACGTCGCGTTGAACGTGTCGGACACGCCCGCCCGAGCCCACTGGAACAGCTCGTGTTCGCTCAGGAGCAGGCCCAACACGATCACGAGCGCGGTGTCCTTGATAAGGATCACGAACTCGTTCATGAGCGGAGGGATCACCCGACGGACGGCCTGTGGGACGATCGCGAACCGCATGGCCTGCCCGTAGGTCATCCCCAGGGACCGCGCCGCCTCTATCTGGCCCCGCTCGATCGACTGGATGCCGGCGCGGAACACCTCCGCCGCATACGCACCCGTGTTCAGGGCGAAGACGATCATGGCTACCGTGAAGGCGCGCAGTCGGACCTCGAACCCGAAGAGCAGGAGGAAGTAGAAGGCGGCGAGTTGCCAGATGAGCGGCGTCCCCCGGAAGAAGTTGATGTAGACGCGGGCGGGCGCCCGGGCGGCGCGACGCTTGGAGAGCACCAGCATCGCGAGGATCAGGCCGATCACGATGCCACCGACCTCACCGACGAGCGCGAGGACGATCGTGTTCTTCATCGCGTTCAGGAACGGCCCCATGAAGTAGGGCTCGAGCACGGTGAAGTTCAGGAAGTGCTTGGCGAACAGGTCGGGCCG
>DATEDE010000278.1:0-6389 GCA_035286545.1 Actinomycetota bacterium
AGCCATCGGCCACCTTCGTGGACTCGCCCGTCGCGATCTCGACGACGTAGACGGAGCCGCCGTCCACGTACGCGATCCTGCTTCCGTCGGGGGACAGCGTCTGGAACCAGATCCCCTCGTTCGCCTCCACCAGGGTCCAGCGGCTGCCGTTCGCACCGGCGATCGAGATACTCTGTCCATCGAACGCCGTGGTCTCCGGGACGATGAACGCGAGCTCCCGTCCGTCGGGGAGGTACAGGGGGGATGCGGCGTTCCGCAGCACGAGCGTGGGCTCGCCGCCGGTCACGGGCACCGACCACACGTCCCACTCCGTCTCCATGGATGAGCTCCGCGGCAGGTCAAACACGACGCTTCGGCCGTCCGGGCTGAAGCTGAAAGTGCAGCTCATACCAAGGCGCAGACGTCAGCTCGAGTTGGGTGAGCTGCGTCTGCTCGCCGCTGGAGAGATCGTGGACGAACAGGTTCCCGACGTCCCGGCGGGTTCCACCGCTCCGCAGCTGGTACGCGACCCTGGTGCCGTCGGGCGACCACGCCCGCACGTACGCATTGAGACCTTCCGGAACCTCGAGCGTTCGCGCGTCGGATCCGTCGATGTTGGCGACCGTCGCTGCGTCCGACGGGGAGCCATACACGCCCCCGCCACACGTGTTGTAGGCGACCCTCGTGCCGTCGGGTGACGGCAAGTACCCACAGATGTCGTCCCCGACGAGGTTCTCCGGCAGTGGCAGCCTCTCGCCCGTTCGGACGTCGAGGAAGAACGGCTCCGGAGCGGCCGTAGTCGCGCCCGTCTCTGCGGCCGCACCCTCTGCGGGAGTGTCACCGCTAACACCGCCCTCGTCGTCGCCACGGCAGGCCGCTGCCACCAGCATCGTGATGAACACGACGGAGCACGGCCGTGCCCAGGTCGCCCTCATGCCTCTCCTCCCATCGAAGATCCGCGGATCGATCCGCTCGCCGTCACCCGGGGAAGAGTGACCACTGGCCGTGAGGGAGGACCGGCTCGAACCGGATGTAGGCCTCTTCGATCGGGGCCGGTGCCGGGACGGCGTACTCCAGGGACCCGGTAGTCAACGTCGTTCGGTGCCGAGAGGATCCCGCGTCGCGGAGGATCCCTTCGAGTAGCCGCGCCTCCTCGGTCGTCAATTCGGAGCAGACCTCCTCGTACCCGCGTGCACCATTGGTGGGCTGGTACGTCCGGTCCCTTCCGAAGAGGAGGTCCTCGGCCGGTGTCGGCAGGAGGTTCAAGACCTCCGATGGTTCGAGCGGTCGGTTCAACCTGTCCTGCAGATGCGAATAGCAGACCGCGTACCTGGATGGCACGTGTGCCCTAATCTCCGGATCCTCCCATGCGCTCGCTGGCAGCGCCGATGCAAGGTCCGAGAACAGGTCGTTGAGCCGCATGAGTGCCGTCATCTGCTCCGGCGTGGTCGGGCTGTCGGCTGTTCCCATGGCAGCGCCCCATCGGACGCTCACGAACCGATCGCCGTTGTCCACCTGGATCTCGCCCCAGATGAGATCGGCGTACGGGACATTCCGTCCTTCGTCGAAGTGGTGGTCACGGTCGAAGAGTCCGGACGTGATGACCCCGGAGCGCAGGAGCTCCACGCCCTCGGGCGTGAGGCGATGCTCGAGGAAGCCGGTACTGATCCCGTCCGCGCTGTTCGAGCCGTACTCTTCACGCCAGATCACTCGCCCGTCCGCATACACCAACACCTGAAGCACGCCGAACTCCGGCCTGCCGTAGTAGGTGATGACGAGCTCTCCGCGCTCCGGACTGCTCGGGTCGGCTCCCTCGGGGGGCAGGCCGATGGAACTCGCTCGGTCAGGATCGGGGGGCACCGACGGTCCGGTTGCTGCCCCCGCCCCGGGAACGCCCGGCGCGTCGGTCCGTTCGAACGGCGAGCTCGCGACAAGCACGATCGCGGCGACGAAGACGGCGATCCCGACGACCCCGGCGGTAACCTGGCGGCGCTGGCGCCGGCGATCGTGGTACGTCAAGAATCGCCCGAACGCGTCTGGTGGCGGCTCGAATCGCGCGAACGCGCGCTCGTACCGCTCTCGCTGATCGATCATCCGATGGCCTCCAAGTGAGAACGGGCGGTCGACCGCCCCTGCGTCGTTAGGGCGCGGACCGTTGACGGCCTGATGCCGAGGACCCGCGCGGCCTCGACGGCCGTGTAGCCGAGGTACCCGGTCAGCACGAGCGCGGCGCGCTGGCGGGGCGTGAGCGGCCGCAGCGCGCGGAGGAGGTCGTCTCGATCCTCGACGGCGGCAAGGGCATCCGCCGGCGGCGACGGCGCGAACGACCTGCGGAGGGCGACCGCAGCCCGGCGAAGCCGGTTGCGGAACACGTTGGTGGCCGTCCGGAACAGGAACCCCGCCGGGTCCTCGATTTCGGAGACGCGATCCCACCGCTCCCAGACGCGCGCGAACGCCTCCTGGGCGATCTCTTCCGCTTCCTGTCGGTCGCCGGTGATCAGGCACATCGCGCCGAACAGCCGAGGCTGGTGTTCCTCGAAGAACCGCTCGAAGCTCCAGGGCTCCGGCACTCGTGCCTCCGCGGGGGAGGGGGTAGTGGGCCGTCGAGCGCTCATCGTGACGCAGGAACACCCGAGAGGCCAGATGCGCTTAGGCGGCTCCGATCCCAGACGGTTAGAGCTCGCGATTTCTACGCTCGACGACGCGCACGATCCACATGGACCGCCTGCTGAAGAAGTTCGGTTCCTGGAGTTCAGCCTCGCGGGGCGCGAGCCCGACGGGATCGTGGACCCGGCCGACTTCGAAAGGGTGCGCGACCAGGTGATGGACGCGCTGTCGAACTTCGTCGACCCCAAGACCGGCAAGCGCCCCGTGAAGGCGATCTACCGGCGCGAGGAGATCTTCAAGGGCAAGCACGCTGACACGGCGCCCGACATCCTGATGGAGCCCGAGGTCGGCTTCTCGCTCACCCACGCCAAGACCGCGCTCGAGGACGCCGACTGGATCAGCGGCGACCGCCGGCCCGAGGGCGTGATCGTCGCCGCTGGTCCGGGCGTGAAGCCGTTCGAGCAGCCCCCGATGCTGATCGACCTGGCCCCGACGATCCTGGCCGCGCTGCAGGCGCCCGCCTCGATCGAGGCACACCGGACGGATCCTGCACGAGGTCGTGGGCGCCGAGGCCGAGGTCACCCGCCGCGAGGACGCAGCGCCGGCGGTCGCGATCCCGGGCATGCCGACCGGCGAGGACGACCTGGCGGTCAGCGACACCGAGGCCGACGAGATGGAGGAGCACCTCCGCGGCCTCGGCTACATCGAGTAGGGGCAGCCCTTCTCCCGGCGACAGCCGATACCGATCCCAATATCGCTCGCGTCCGAGGGATCCTGGTCGCCATCACCCTGTGTGGAACGCGGAGGGATCAGTCTCCCCTCGTCGGGGTTCGGCATGCATCTGTTGAGCGTGGCCACCAGGACGAAGGACGAGAACGGCCGAAGGCACAGACCCGTCTCATGACGGCCGGCCCTAGGGCCGCAGGTCCGCCCAGTCGACCCCGTCGACGAGGCGGCGGAGGTCGGAGCCGTCCGCGTTGATGCTCCAGAGGGAGCTCCGGCCGCCGTCGGCATCCGACCTCGTGAAGAGGATGCGGTCGCCGTCGGGGGAGAACTCCATGACGCTGAGGTACTCCGACCGCGTCACGGCGACGAGCGACGTGTCGGCTCCGGTCGCGACGTCCCGCACGAGGAGCTCGGTGCCGTCCTGGATGAACGCGACGAGGTCACCGTTCGGCGACCAGGCGGCGTCCCAGAACGCGGTCGGGCCCACCTCCTGAGCGTCGGGCCAGTCGGCGTCGGCGACGACGAGCGATCCCTCACGGCCGAGGTAGGCGACGCTCGTGCCGTCCGGCGAGTACACAGCGCGCCAACCAACGCGGGGCGTGGGGTCGTCCGCAGGGAGTGGCTGTGGTGCACGCCCGTCCAGTGGCACCTGCACGCCGGGAAGCAGGAGCGATGTACCGTCCCGCGACCATGTGGGCGAGTAGTCGCCATAAGGCATCAACCCCGGTGGCACGGTGAGCGCCGCCTGGCGCACGCCGTCGAGCCCGTAGACGCCGATCGTGCTATCCCCTTCTCCCCAGGAGTCCCAGACCGCGACGCGCGTGGAGTCGGGCGACCACGAGATCGTCCACCCCTGGCCGGGGAACGAGGCGAGGACGTTGCCCGCCGCATCGCTGATCAGGACCGTCCCCCACGCGCCCGCAGGCACCGGGCAGCCCCAGTCCCAGTACGCGAGGTACCGACCATCGGGGGACCAGGCCGTCCCGAACGCGATGTACTCGGTTCGCTCGTCGCCCGGGGCGCACTCGTCGGCGCCGTCGACGGGGACGCCGTCCGCGATCTTGACCGCGTTCGAACCATCCAGGTCGGCCAGGAAGACGTCTCCGTCGACGCCGTAGGCGAGTGCGCTCGGACCCGGGGGAGCGGGCTCGGGGAGCTCCGGCGTCGTGACGTCGTCCTGGCCCCCAACCGTCGTCACCCATACCGTCGGCTCGCCGTCGTACTCGCCGAGTGCGGCGAAACGCGATCCCCACGCAACGACCTGGAACATGGCCGCGCCCGAAGGGTTCTCGGGATCTGCCGGCTGCTCGACCCGGAATGCAGGGCCGCTGGGGACCCTGACCCAGGTCTCGCCGTCCACCGAGGTCATGACGACGGCTTCACGAGATGCACAGTCCGTGGCGCACTCCATGGTCGTTCCCACCGCGACGTAGCCACCGTCCCCCGCCGCGACCGAGGACAGCTGGAGGCCGTCCGGGCCGGGACGCTGCAGACGCCACTCGCGTCCGTCGGGAGAGGACCAGATCGCCGGCGTGCTCACCTCTCCGACGGGGATCTCCCCGACGGCGACGAAGCCACCGGGACCCGCCGTGATGTCGGAGATGGAGCTGTCCTGGGGGAAGACATCCGCCGGGACGGGAACGGCGGTCCAGGACCGGCCGTCCCGGGAGGTCCAGACGACGACCACGGGGTGGTCCAGGTTCCCGTCGCTCGCGAGCATGCCCCATCCCGTGGCGACCAGCCGATCTCCCCGATCCACGACGTCCGTCAGGTAGATCTGCGGGGTGCTCCCGTCGTCGCCCGGGTAGATCTCGGGTGGGACCGGGGGGACCGAGGCTCGCTCCCAAGTCACGCCGTCGGACGAGTACCACGCTCCCATCCAGGATCCGACCGCCACCTGTCCCGGCCCCCCGGGTGCCACGGCCGAGATGAACAGCGTGTCCCCGAAGACCGGATCGTCGGGAAGCCGGTTCCAGGAGATCCCGTCCCGCGATGTCCAGATCGTGTCCTTCCCGTTGCCGCCCTCGGGCCCATCCGATCCCGCCGCGATGAAACCGGGGCCTCCGCTCGTGATGTCGCTGATGTCGGCGCCGTCGAGATCCTCGGAGGGGGTCCTGGTCCAGGTCGCGCCGTCGGCCGAGGTCCAGGCGGTTGCCGGTTCGCCGTCGCCCACCGCCACGAGGCGGTCCGGACCTGCGACGAGGATGCTCGGACCGTCTCCACCAGGCGGTGAGTCGAGCTGCACCCGCGACCACGACTCGGGCGTGCTGGGAAGGACCGGAGGATCGTCGGCCGGGACCTGAGGCGCCGATCGGATCGCGATGACGCCCAGCCAACCGACACCGATCGCGACCACCAGGCCGAGCACCCCAGCCCGGACCCGCTGGTCGCGGCGCTTGCGATCGCGCCGGACCACGAGTGCGTCCATCACGTTGCTCGGTGGATCGAAGGCGCGCTTGGCGCGCTCGAGGAGCTGCTTCGTCTCAGTCATCCGTCTCACCTGCGTTCCGTTTGAGCGCCGCTCGCCCTTGCGAGACGAGGACGCGAACCGTCGGAGCCTTGATCCCGAGGAGCCGCGCCGCCTCCTCGGAGCTGTGGTCGAACAGGTCGACGAGGACGACCGCGGCCCGCTGCCGGGGGGTGAGCGCGGCGAGGGCCCGGACGACCGCCTCGCGCGCCTCGACCTCGGCGAGCTCATCGCGCGGCGCGGCCAGTCGCATCGCGCGACGGACGGCGAGCGCGGCGCGCCGCCGCCGCTTCCGCCACAGGTTCATCGCGGTGCGGAACAGGTAGCCCGTCGGGTCGTCCATCTCGGCGACCCGGTCCCAGCGCTCCCAGACGCGGAGGAAGGCCTCCTGCATGACGTCCTCGGCCTCGGGGCGGTCGCGGGTGATCAGGCAGAGCGCGCCGTAGAGGTTCGCGTGCTCGGCCTCGACCAGGTCCTCGAACGCCGCGCTCCGATCCACCGCCGTGGTATCGGGTGGGGCCTCGGAGACGAGACGGATGGTTGGCTCGTTCATGGCTACCCACATGAACCCTTCAGAGGCGAGGATCGATTATGTGGGTGGGCACGTCCG
>DATEDE010000279.1:0-4805 GCA_035286545.1 Actinomycetota bacterium
GGCGCCCGACGCGGACCGCGCTGACGTTGGTCCAGCCCATCGCCGGCAGGGAGCCCTCGACGGCCTTGCCCTGCGGGTCGAGCAGGCCCGGCCGCAGCCGCACGAGCACCTCGAACGTGTAGGTCACGCGTGCTCCGTCCGAAGACGCTCGAGGTCCACCGCGCAGGTCTCCCAGTCGTGCTCGCTCATCACGCCCATCAGGTGACGGAAGTGGTCGAAGGACTCCCCCGTCACCTTCTCGTAGGCCTCCCGGTACTTCGCGGCGGTCCGGTCGATGACCTCGGCGGGCAGCTCGGGGGGCGGGGGCTCGTGGTCCCAACCGCTCGCGTCCAGCCAGTCGCGGACGAACTGCTTGTCGAAGCTCGGCTGGGACTTGCCGGGCGTGTAGCCCTCGGCAGGCCAGAAGCGGGAGGAGTCGGGTGTGAGCACCTCGTCGATCAGGATCAGCTCGCCGCCGGCGAACCCGAACTCGAACTTCGTGTCGGCCACGATGATGCCGCGCTCGGCGGCGACCTCACCGCCGCGCTCGTACAGCGCGATCGTGATCTCGCGCAGGCGCTCGGCAAGGCCCTTGCCGATCAGGTCCACCGTCTCCTCGAACGTGAGCGGCAGGTCGTGGCCCTCGGCGGCCTTCGTCGTGGGCGTGAAGATCGGCTCGGGCAGCCTGTGCGCCTCGTCCAGGCCGGGCGGCAGGGGGACGCCGCACACATGGCCCTCGGCGCGGTACTGCTTGAGCCCCGACCCGGTGAGGTAGCCACGCGCGACGCACTCGACCGGGATCACCTGAGCCTTCGTTGCGAGCATCGAACGGCCGGCGAGCGAGGGCTCGATCCCGAACGGCTCTGGGAAGTCGCGCCGGTCTGCGCTGATCATGTGGTTGCCTATCAGGTCCCTCGTCTTCTCGAGCCAGAACAGCGTGAGCCCTGTCAGCACGCGACCCTTGTCCGGGATCGGGTTCGGCAAGACGACGTCGAACGCGCTGATCCGGTCGGTCGCGACGAGCAGCAGCCGATCCTCGCCGACGTCGTAGATGTCGCGGACCTTCCCTTGGGCGGCGAGCTTCCTCGTCGGCGTCACGTGGCTACCTCGATCTTCTCGAGCCGGTCGAACACCACGTCGAGGTTGCGGAGCGCGCGGGCCGGGTCGAAGAGCGGCCCGAGGTCGATCCGGCTCGTCACGTCGGCGTTCGCCGCCAGCTCCTTACGGAAGCTCGCGCCCTCATCCCACGCGTGAGCGGCTGCAGCCTGGACGAGCGCGTAGGCCGCGTTCCGCTCGAGCCCGGCGTCGACGAGGGCGAGCAGCACGTTCTGCGAGTACGCGAGCCCGCCGCCGACCTCCAGGTTCGAGCGCATCCGCTCGGGGAAGACCTGAAGCCCCTCGAGCACATCGGTCGTCTCGGCGAGCATGAAGTCGAGCAAGATCGTCGAGTCCGGCAGGATCACGCGTTCGGCCGACGAGTGCGATATGTCGCGCTCGTGCCAGAGCACGGCGTTCTCGAGCGCGGTCTGCAGGTGGCCGCGGATCACCCGCGCGAGCCCGGTGATGCGCTCGCACCGAACGGGGTTCCGTTTGTGGGGCATCGCGCTCGAGCCCTTCTGGCCCGCGGAGAACGGCTCCTGCACCTCGCGGACCTCCGTCCGGGCGAGATGTCGGATCTCGGTCGCGATCAGGTCAAGCGTGGACGCGGTGATCGCGATCGCGCTCATCGCCTCGGCGTGGCGGTCGCGCGCGATGATCTGGTTCGAGGCCTCGGCTGGACGAAGACCCAGGCGCGCGCAGACCTCCTCCTCGACGCGAGGATCCACCTGCGCGTACGTCCCGACCGCGCCGCTGATCGCGCCGACGCTGACGGTCTCGCGCGCCCGGCGCAGCCGTTCGCGGTCGCGGTCGAGCTCGAACGCCCACAGCGCCACCTTGTGCCCGAAGCTCGTCGGCTCGGCTACGACCCCGTGCGTCCTGCCCGCCATCAGGGTTCCCCGGTGCGCCAAGGACAGCGCCTTCGTCACGGCGAGCATGCGCTCGAGCCGGCCGAGCAGCAGGTCGATCGCCTCCCGGAGCTGGAGCGCGAGCGCCGTGTCGAGCACGTCCGAAGACGTGAGCCCGAAGTGGATCCATCGCCCCGCGGGGCCCACCGAACCGGCGACGACGTCGACGAACGCCACGACGTCGTGCTTCGTGACGCGCTCGCGCTCGGCGACCGCCTCGACGTCGAACGAAGCCTTGGCGCGGATCTTCAGGGCAGCCTGCTCGGGTACGACGCCCAGACGAGCCCACGCCTCGGCTGCCAGGATCTCGATCTCGAGCCAGTACCCGAGCCGGGTCTGCTCCTCCCAGACGGCCGACATCTCCGGCAGCGCGTAGCGGGGGATCACCGTACGGACGCGGCGGGCGCGCTCATAGGCGCAGGCCCTCCGCGAGGTCGTCCTTGAAGCGCCACAGGCGCTTCTGGATCTCGGGGTCGGCGACGCCGGCGACCTGCACCGCCAGGACCGCCGCGTTCATCGACGCGTCGATGCCGACGGTGGCGATCGGCACGCCGCTCGGCATCTGCGCCGCCACGTACAGGGCCTGCTCGCCGCTCATCTGATCGCTCGCGATCGGGACGCCGATCACGGGCAGGATCGTCCGGGCGGCCAGGGCGGAGGCGAGGTGCCCCGAGATGCCGGTGGTCGCGATCAGCACCTTCAGGCCTCGGTCGAACGCGGTGCGCGCGTACTCGTCCACGAGGTCGGGGCTCCGGGCCGCCGACATCACGCGGAGCTCGTGCGGAACCTCGAGCTTCTCCAGGATCGCGGTGGCCTGCTGCATCACCGAGAGCTCGGCGGGCGAGGCTACGACGACGCCGACGACGGGCGACCGCTCGCTCATCTGCGCTCCTCCCCCGCGGCCGCCGCCGCGATGTCGCTCCGGTGCTGCATCCCCTCGAACGCGATGCAGGAACACGCCTCATACGCGCGGTCCCGAGCCTCGGCTAGCGAGCCCCCGAGGGCGCTCACCGAAAGCACCCGGCCTCCCGCGGTGACCACTCTACCCTGCCGCTCCGAGGTGCCCGCATGGAACACGAGCGCGCCATCGACCTCGGCGGCCGCCTCGAGTCCGGATATCTCGAACCCGGTCCGGTGCTCGCCCGGGTAACCGCCCGATGCTAGGACCACCGTGATGCAGGCCTCGGGCCGGAGGTCGACCGCGGCCGACCCGAGGTCTCCCCGGGCCGCCGCCGAGAACCGCTCGGCGGGCTCCGAACGCAGGCGCGGCATGAGCACCTGGGTCTCGGGGTCGCCGAACCGGCAGTTGAACTCGAGCACCTGCGGACCTTCGGGGGTGAGCATCAACCCGGCGTAAAGGACGCCGCGGTACGGGACCCCGTCATCGGCCATCTGGCGCACGGTGCGTTCGAGCACCTCGTCCCGGATCGTCTCGGCGAGCGCGTCGTCCACGAACGGCAGCGGCGAGTAGGCGCCCATCCCGCCGGTGTTCGGGCCGGCGTCCCCGTCGCTCACCCGCTTGAAGTCCTGCGCGAACCCCAGAGGCACGACGTCATGTCCGTCGGCGAGCGCGAACGCTGAGACCTCGGGGCCTTCGAGGCGCTCCTCGATCACGACGCTCGAACCCGCCTCGCCGAACGCGCCGCCGCCCAGGCAAGACTCGATCGCCGCAGCCGCATCGTCTCGGCCGTCGGCCACGACCACCCCTTTCCCGGCCGCCAGCCCGTCGGCCTTGACCACCGCCGGTCCGCCCTCGAGCTCGTCGTCCAGGAAGGACAGCACGTCGCGAGGGTCGGCATCCCAGTCCGCCCGGGTGAACGTCGCCGAACGCGCCGTCGGCACACCTGCCCGGTGCATGACGTCCTTCGCGAACGCCTTCGAGCCCTCCAGACGCGCCGCGGCCGCGCTCGGCCCGAACGCGAGGTGGCCCCGCGCCTCCAGCGCGTCGACCAGCCCGAGCACGAGTGGCACCTCGGGCCCTACGACGGTGAGATCGACATCCTCGCGGGCGACGAGGGCGACGAGGCCGGGAAGATCCTCGGCCGCGACCGGCAGACATCGAGCCTCTCGAGCGATGCCTGGGTTCCCCGGCGCCGCCATCACCTCGGCGACCGACGGGTCCCGCGCCAGCCGCCAGACGAGCGCGTGCTCGCGCCCACCTCCCCCCACGACAAGTACGTTCATGCGGAAGCCGGCAGGCTCTGCTCGCGCCCGGGACCGACCGAGACGACCGAGATGGGCACGCCGCCGAGCTCGGCCAGCCGGTCCAGGTAGGCCCGGGCGGCGCTCGGAAGGTCTTGGATCGAGCGCGCGGCGGTCAGGTCCTCATCCCAGCCGTCGAGCTCCTCGTAGACGGGCTCGGCCGCGTGGAACAGCGACTGGTGCGGCGGGACGTCCTCGAAGGTCTCGCCCTCGGCGCGGTAGGCGGTGCAGACCTTCAGCGTCGGGAACCCCGAGAGCACGTCCAGTTTGGTCACGAACAGCTCCGTCAGCCCGTTCACCCTGGAGGCGTATCGTAGGATCACCGCGTCGAACCACCCGCACCGCCGCTTGCGCCCGGTGACCGTTCCGAACTCCTGACCGAGCATCCCGAGGCGCTCGCCGCCTGGTCCGTGGTCCTCGGTCGGGAACGGCCCGGCCCCCACGCGGGTGACGTAAGCCTTCGTGATGCCGATCACGCGCTCGACCTCGCGCGGGCCGATGCCCGCCGATGCCAGCGCGTACCCCGTGACCGGGTTCGACGAGGTGACGAACGGGTACGTCCCCTTGTCCAAGTCGAGCATCGTGCCCTGGGCGCCCTCGAGCAGGACGTTCTTGCCC
>DATEDE010000280.1:0-6192 GCA_035286545.1 Actinomycetota bacterium
GCGCGTACGGATGCGCTTCCCAGGCAACGGATCTCCTCCTTCGTGGGATGAACGTCGGGGACCGCGACTCCGGGCCCGGTCCCTCCGGAGCCCCGAGCACGTCACCTCCCCTCGCAGACGCGGTCACGCATGCTTCGCACAGGGTCGAGGTTCGGATCACCGAGGATGCGCGGCGCGGTCGGCGCTCAGACGCCGGAGGGGGCGCGGGAGTCTCTGGAGGCGCGGAGGAAGCCCCAGAACATCACCGCGATGCCAAGCAGGAGCGCGAGCGCGAACGGCACGAGCTCGCCGAGCGCGGCGAACGCCGAGCCGAACCCTGCGATCACCGTAGCGCCGAGCGCGACGAGGAGCGTCCCCCAGAACCTGTCGCGGAGCTCGGGACGTCCTCGCATCCGCCACGCCGACCACGACGCCCCCCCGACCAGCACCAGGTAGGCCGGGATGGAGATGAGTTGAGGGAGCCGATGCGCCGCGGATCCGGCGCCGAACACCTCCTTGCCGGAGGGCAGCTCCTGGGCCAGGGCCTCCGCGGACACATCGGCCGTCCGGACGACCGCGATCGTGTAGGCGGTTACGAACGCGAGCAGGCAGTACAGGGCCCACCTGACCGGCCGCCGCTTGACCAGAAGGTCGAGCTCGCCCTGCGCGAGGAACGGGACGTTCAGGACGGCCCCGAGCACCCAGTACCAACGGAACACAGCGGCGCTCCACCCGTCGAGCGCACCCAGGAAGACCATGAACGACGCGACCGCGTACATCAGTAGGGCCGCGGCCCAGATCGCCTGGTAGCTCCGACGCCTGGCGAGGTACTGCCTGGCCAGGGCCCCCGCGAACGCGAGCGCAACCGCCGCCGCCGCTAGCGGGAACACCCACATGCGCCGCAGCATAGCCCCGAGCACTCGGTCGGCGTCCTTTCCCCCGCGGGCGGAACGGACCTGGGCCCCGATGCGTCGTGGCACATAGGATGCGTGTGTTTGGCCGAGAGGGGTGATGGCCGTGAGGGCCGTCCGTATGAACGTTCCCGCCAGGGTGATCCTCGCCGCTCTGAGCGCCTCGGCGCTGCTTGCGTCGCTGCTGGCGGCGCCGGCGCCGGCCGCCGCGGAATGCGCCACGACGCCGATCGTCATGCCCGCCGCCCAGATCGGCGCCGGGATGACCGGGACCGGGCTCACGACGGTTCGCGGTTCGACACCCACGGGCTTCAACATCGAGGTCATCGGGACGCTCGAGAACGCGATCCTGCCCGGGCACGACCTCGTGATGTTCGAGATCACCGGGCCGCAGTCGTTCCTGGATCAGGCGCACGGGATGTTCTTCGGGATGTCCGGGTCGCCTATCTTCATCAACGGGATGCTGGCCGGGGCCGCCTCTTACCGCTTCTACTTCTCCGACGCGGTGATCGGCCTGTTCACGCCGGCCGAGGAGATGATGCGGATCGTGGAGCCCGTGACCTCGATGCCCTCGAGCGTCACGCTCACCGCCGACGCCAGGAGGGCGGTCGCGACGACGACGGGGACGCCGCTGTCCGAGACACCCGCCACGGCCCAGATGCTGCGGACGCCCCTCGCCGTCTCCGGGATGTCGGGCGAGCAGCTGGACGAGCTGCAGGCGAGCCTGGACGAGCGCGGGCTCCCGATCGACGTCGTCGCCTCCGGGAGCCCCAGCGCCGCCCTGGATCCCACGCCGCTCGCCCCCGGATCACCGATGGGCGCGGCCATCTCGCTGGGCGACGTCAGCTGGGTAGGGCTCGGGACCGCGACGTTCGTCTGCGGGTCCGGCGTGAACGTCGGGTTCGGCCACCCGTTCTTCTTCTCGGGGAGCTCGGCCATGGCGATGACCGACGCGGAGGTGCTCACGATCCTTGACGACCCGAGCGGCATCTACGGGCCCGGGATGATCGCCACCCCCGGGGATATCCACGGCACGGTCCTCGAGGACCGGTTCACGGGGATCGCGGGCCAGGCCGGCCCGGCGCCCGACGCGATGGTCATCGCGAGCGACTACACGAACGCCGACAGGGGCAACACGCGGCTCGGGCAGACGGACGTCTACTACCAGGAGGACTGGTGGGCCCCGGACCTCGCCTGGTACCACAACGAGGTCAACCTCGAGGTCGTGTTCGACCAGTTCGGGGCCGGGAGCCTCGATCTCGCGTACACGATCGAAGGGGTTCGTGAGGACGGGACGACCCCGTTCAAGGTGACGAACTCGATCCTGCTCTCCTCGGATTACTCCGCCTTCGACGGGATCTACAAGATGACCTCGGCGATGTACACCTTGGCGTTCAACGGGTTCGAGGAGGTCACCTTCACGTCCGTGGACACGGTGGGCACCGTTACCGAGGAACGGCTCGAGGGCGAGATCACCCGCGTGCGCACCGCGAGCAACCTGCAGCCCTCCCTGCGCAGCCGCGGCGTGCAGAAGGTTCGGGCGAACGGCGTCGTCACCGTTGAGGTGACCCTCGACCCCCGGGAGCCGGGCGACGAGGTGACGGTCGTCTTCAAGCTGCGGGCGGGGGGTCGCCCCGGCTACGACGTCGTCAAGCTCCGCGGCGGCCGAGAGCAGCTCTACGTCGACGAGCGCAGGCTGGGCTCGTTCGATGAGTTGATCGAGGAGCTGTCTGGCGGCTCGCACGCCAACGAGATCGTCGCGAAGGGCCTCGGGCGAGTGGCCGTAGGCACCGACCTGATGGTCACGGGGAAGGGGTCCTTCACGATCAAGGTCATCGGGTAGCCATCCCGGAGCGCACCGGAGGCCGGGGCCGACCGGCCCCGGCCTCCGTCGGTCCGGTGGCTGCTAGCCTGCGCCCGTGCGCCGATCCACGCTCATCACGATCATCGTGCTGTCGGTACTCATCGCGGGTGCGGCGGTCTGCCAGGTCGCGCTGGCCTCCCGCGACCAGGGCCCGTTCCCGTCCCGTGTCGGGCACTCCGCTCCCCCAGGTCCAGCCCTCGCCGTAGGCTAGAGCGGCGCGTATTGAGACAGCGTTACCTCGATCAGGCGTTTCACGACCTCGGCCTGCGCTCCGCTCAGCAGGTCGGTGCCGTGATCGTCCGCCGGAACGATCTCGACGCGCTTGGGGGGCGGGGAGATCGCGTAGAGCTCCTCGGCCGCGGCGGCAGCTGACCCGTCGCCGACGCCGGCGACGAACAGCTTGCCCGACGAGAGGCGCTGCAGGAGGGGCGCGTCAGCCGTCAGACCCTCGATCGACGTCGGAGCCGAGAGCGTGATCACGGCCTCCACATCCACGCCCTCCTGCCCGGCGGCGACCAGCGAGGCGGTCCCGCCCATGCTCGCGCCGATCAGGACCACGGTGGTCGCCCCCCGCGACCGGACGAGATCGACCGCCCCGAGGACGTCCTGCCAGATCGCGGCGACGTCGCGTTCGCCGCCGGAGCAGCCGCCTTCGCCGCCCGGGCAGTACCCGCGGAAGTCATACGTGAGGACGAGGTACCCCTGATCGGCCAATCGACCCGCGAGATCGAACCACGAGCGCTGGTCGGCCGGGAGCATGTGGGACAGGACCACGGCGGACGTCCCATGCCCGAACAGCCGACCCTCGAGGGCGACCCCGTCGCGCGAAGGGAAGGAGACGGCCTCCGAGCCCGTTAGGTCCGGCTTGTCCCCTCCGCCGCAGGCCGACAGCACGACACCGAGCACCACCAGAGCTCCGAGCAGACGGACCCCGGCTCTGGCCGGCGCCGTCCCGCGCACCGTCGGGCCTCCTAGCGGCCCTGTTGACGCCGCTGCCAGCGGGTCTTCTTCAGAAGCTTCTTGTGCTTCTTCTTCCGCATCTTCTTGCGGCGCTTCTTGATGAGCGACGGCACGCGTTCTCCTACTCCGAGCCGAACAGGTTCCGGAGGTCAACCCGCTTGGCGCGGTAGGACTCCTCCAGACGGACGGACCCAAGTCTAAGCGCCTTCGGGCCCTCTGCCACCGGCGAGATCAACCGCAGCACCCCCTCATCGGCGGCGTGCTCCAGGTACCCGATCCCCGTGGTGGCCCCGGCGCCGTCGGACAACCCGACGAGGAGGCGGTGCAGGTTCGACAGGTCGAAGAGCGCGGGCAGCGCGGGCATGAACACGGTGGGCTTGACCCGGAACCGGTGGAGCTCGCCTGCGAAGTAGCGGTGCATCGCGAGCTCTCGGTTCTCGGACCGCTGATCGACCGTGGTGGGCACCACGCTCGGATGGACCCCGAGGGGCACGACCTCGGTCGCGAAGAACCGCTGGATCACCCCCAGGAGCGGCAGGAGCTCCTCGCCGCGCTGCAGCCCGACGACCAGGTCCGGCCGGAGCATCTCCACCTTGTGGTACTTGAGGATCTGGCCGTAGATGCCGGACACCATCCCTGACGAGTCGACCACTATGAAGTCGGCGCCCAGCTGCTTGGCTTGCTCGTGGAGAGCGGACACGCCCGTAACGATCGGAAGCAGGTGTCCCTCGGGCGAGGTCGAGCCGACGAAGGACAGCGCGTCGGCCGCCGCGAGCGCCTGCGCCTCGAGATCCTCGAGGCCCCGCAGGACCTTCAGCGAGACCGTCCCCGGCGGTCCCACGGACTTCTGCCCCACGTCCGCGTCAAGGTACGCCGCCGGTCTCCCCGCCGCGAGAGCTCCGGTCAGGAGGGCGCGGGCGAGCGTGGTCTTGCCGGTGTCGATCCCGCCGATCAACAAGACGGTGTGCTTGGTGCGCACGGTCTCGTCGACGAGCGCCTCGTACTCGTTCACTTCCGCCTCCGGGTTCCCCACCCCGAAGGCTCGTTCCGCACGCGTGCGTGCGCCTATCCGGCCGGTGGATCCCCTCGTCCGGACTGCCGTGGCGATGCCTGGTCGGATGTCGGCATGAGGCGGCTGGCCCCGTTCACGCGGTCGAACCGTGCCCAAGGAGTGGATGTGTCGTTCAACGTGGGCCCCATCCTAGCGGGCGGCCCGGTGCCTCGGAAGGGTCCTCAGCGCAGTCGGGCAACGATCGCCTGGAAACAGGGCCAGTAGTCCTCGGGGGCGACGTGGTCGTCCATCACGATGACCGTCTCGGTGCGCCCCTGGGCCCTCGCGACCAGCAGAGCGGGGTCGTTCACGTCGGCGATCGAGATCGTCTCGACGCCCCGCTCGATCGCAGCTCCGGCGAACCCGTGGTCGGCGAACACCAGGTCGGGCCGTTCCGCCTCGAGCATCCGGGCCATCGCGTCGCCGCTGTGCGTGTGGCGCGCACTCGCCCGGTCGGTGAGGATCGCCACGCCCTCCAGGTACCGAAGCTGCCACTGATGGTGCCTGTCGCCGTCGCGCCAGATGACGCCGTCGGCGGGCCGCAGGATCTGGACGCCGCGAGCGTGCAGGGCCCGGCCGAGCTCGATGTAGAGGTGGGCGAGTCCGACGGGGTGTCCTGTGGCCAGGATCATCCGCTCGCTCCGCTCGACGGCGCGCGCGAGCCGATCGCCGACCACCTCGCACACGTCCAGGACGAGCTCCGGGTCGACGGGGACGGGTCCCGAGCGGACCTCGGGATCCGGAACGAAGCCGGCCGCCCGCCCGATGAGCTCGAGGACCTCGTTCGGGTCCATCGCGCCCACGCCCGACAGGCCGAACTGCTTGTCGGGGTCGCCCTCCTGTAGGAGCCGGACGTTCCGCAACACGTTGTCCAAGGGATGACTCACCTCCCCCCCGGCGATCCCGGCGCGTAGGAGCCCCCGGACGAGTTCGGAGCGCTCGTAGGGCCGAGGCGACCACTTGTCGTCGATCGCCGGGAGTTGGGCGGCGTGGGATCCGATAACGTCCATCGACCGACCATCGTACGAGGGGAGCTCGCATGTTCGAGGGGTGGCTCGAGGGCAAGGTCACCGTCGTGACGGGCGCCGGAAGGGGGATCGGCCGCGCCATCGCCATCGCGATGGCATCCGCGGGGGCCGACGTCGCCCTCGCCTCGCGAACCGAACCCGAGCTGGAGTCGGCGGCCGAGGAGATCCGCGGGCTCGGCAGGCGGGCGCTCGTCGTTCGGACCGACGCCTCGGTCGAGACAGACATGACTGCCCTGGTCGCGCGCACGGTAGCCGAGCTCGGCGCGCTCGACGTCATGGTGAACAACGCCGGGGTCGCGCCCTTCCTCGCTACGTTCCTCGACACGCGCCCGGACGGGTTCGAGAAGCACTTCGGCATCAACTTCTGGTCGGCCGTGTACGGGACGCGCGCCGCTGGCC
>DATEDE010000281.1:0-7711 GCA_035286545.1 Actinomycetota bacterium
GAGGCGGCGGCGCGCGCTGGGCGCGGTTACACCGACCTCGAGGTCGACCGTTCGACCGGCGCTCGGGGCAGACGGACGAACCGGGCCGAACGCCTGCTGCTCTCGCTGACCGGTGCCGAGGACGCACTCGTCGTGAACAACGGCGCCGCCGCGCTGCTGCTCGCGCTCGCCACGCTGGCCCGCGGCAAGCAGGTCTTGGTCTCGCGCGGCGAGCTCATCGAGATCGGCGGCGAGTTCCGGATACCGGACATCCTCGCCGCCTCCGGGGCCAAGCTCGTCGAGGTGGGCACCACCAACCGCACCCGGGTCGCCGACTACCGCGGCGCTCTCACCGAGCGCACCGCGCTGGTCCTGAAGGTCCACCCGAGCAACTACCGCGTCGTGGGGTTCACCGCCGCGCCCTCGGCGAGCGAACTAGCCGGCGTGGCGCGGCACGCGGGCGTGCCGTTCATCTATGACCTGGGGTCGGGCCTGCTCGACCGCTTCCCGGGCGTCCCCGCAGAGGAACCGAGCGCGGTCCGGGCGCTCGCGGACGGCGCCGACCTGGTGGTGTTCTCGGGCGACAAGCTGCTGGGCGGCCCCCAGGCCGGGATCGTGCTCGGCCGGGCCGATCTCGTGGCGCGCATGCGCCGGCACGCGATCGCTCGCGCGGTGCGGGTCGACAAGATGCAGGTCGCCGCGCTCGAGCACGTTCTCGCGTCGTGGGCCCGCGGCGAGCGGGACGAGCTCCCCGTCTGGCGGATGCTCCGCGAGCCAGCCGCCGAGGTCCGCCATCGCGCCGAGCTGCTGGCGGCCGCGCTCGACGGGGAGGTCGATGGCGCCCAGGTCGTCTCCTGCTCAGCCGCGGTCGGCGGGGGATCGCTCCCGGGGGAAGAGCTCGCGTCCTACGGCGTCGAGATCCGCGCCTTGGACCCGACGGCGATGGCCGCCCGCCTTCGCACGGGCTCACCGAGCGTGTTCTGCCGTGTCACCGAGGATGGCGTGCTGTTCGACCTCCGCACCGTCGGTGGCGACGAGCTCCCCGACCTAGTGCGCGCGATCCGCTACGCGCTCGAGGGCCACGACCGCCTCGATGCTTGAGGAAGCGCCACTCACCGTCGTAGCGACGGCCGGACACGTCGACCACGGCAAGTCGAGCCTGATCCTCCGCCTGACCGGTACCGACCCGGACCGCCTGGCCGAGGAGAAGCGCCGCGGCCTGACGATCGAGCTCGGGTACGCGTGGCGCACGTTCCCCTCGGGCCGCGAGGTCGGGTTCGTCGACGTGCCGGGACACGAGCGCTTCGTCCGCACGATGCTCGCCGGCGTGGGGCCGGTGCGTATGGTGTTGTTCGTCGTGGCCGCCGACGAAGGCTGGAAGCCGCAATCCGAGGAGCACCTGGAGATCGTCGACGTCCTCGGCATCGACGGAGCCGTGATCGCGGTAACGAAGCTCGATCTCGTGGACGCCGAGGCGCTCGAGCTCGCCGAGACGGAGTTGCGCGAGCGCGTCGCCGGCACCGCGCTGGAGGGAGCACCCGTGGTCGCCTGCTCCGCCACGACGGGTGAGGGCATCCCCGAGCTGATCGCCGCGCTGGACTCGATGCTCGCCGCCGCTCCCGAGCCCGAACGCGACGGGCGCCCGAGATGGTTCGTCGATCGTGTGTTCACGATCCGCGGCGCGGGGACCGTCGCCACCGGCACCCTGACGGGAGGCCCGCTCACGGTGGGTGAAGAGGTAGAGCTCCATCCATCGGGCGTCAGGGCTCGCGTTCGAGGCCTGCAGACGCATCAGCGAAGCGTCGAGGTCGCCCGCCCCGTGTCGCGGGTCGCCGCGAACCTAGCGAGCGTCGACCGCCAGCGACTCGAACGCGGCGACGTGGTGACGCGGCCGGGGGAGTGGCGTCCGACCACCTTGCTGGAGGCGCGTCTGATCCCGGTGCGCTCGGCTCCGCGATCGATGACGTCTCGAGGGGCGTTCTCGTTGCACGCCGGCTCGGCGGAGCGTCAGGTCCACCTGCGCCTCTACGGAGCGACGAGCCTTCCGCCGGAAGGCGCGCTCGCGCGGATCCGCTTGTCGTCTCCGCTCGTGCTCGACTTCGGCGACCGCTTCGTCATCCGCGAGTCCGGCCGGCGGCAGACGGTGGCGGGCGGCGTGGTGCTGGACGTCGATCCCCCGGCGCGTCCCGGTCCCGAGCCCGCCGTCCGGCTGACCGCCCGGCTGGCGGCCTCGCGCGCCGAGCTTCCGGCCCTGCTCGTCGCCGAGCGCGGCGCGGCGCCCGCGAGCGGACTCCCGGCGCTCACCGGCGTCCACCCGGACCGGATCGAGGGCGCGAGGAGCATCGGCGGCTGGTGGGTCGCGGACCGCGTCCGGACGTACGTCGAAAGGGCGATCCGCGATCACCTCGAGGTGTTCCACTCGAGCGACCCGCTCGCGGTGGGCGAGGACGTAGCGACGCTTCGGCCGTCGGTGGTCGCCGCACTGCGCTCGGCGAGCGCGCCGGCCGACCCGGGGCTGGCCGAGGCGCTCATCGAGCACCTCGCCTCGACGGGTCAGCTCGCCCGCCACGGCGCCCTCGTCCGCCTGGCGTCGCACGTGGCGACCGCCCCCGACGAGGACCAGGCAAGACTGCTCGAGGTGGTCGAGGACGGTGAACCGACGCCCCCGACCGTCGCCGAGCTGATCGCGCTCGGCTTCGGACGGAGCCTCATCGACACGACGGTTCGCTCGGGCGCGCTCGTGCGTGTCTCGCCCGAGCTCGTGCACACCGCCGCGTTCGTGGCGCGCGCGGTCGAGGCGATCCGCGAAGCTGGCGAGGCGGGGATCACCGTGAGCGCGTTCCGCGAGCGCCTGGGAACGTCACGGAAGTTCGCCGTCCCGCTCGTCGAGCACCTCGATAGGACCGGTGTGACCCGACGGACCGGCGACGTCCGGGTCCTGCGCGAGCGGTGAGACTCAGGTGAGCCGAGCGGTCACAGCGACCTCCACGGGCGCGCCTAGCGGGAGCTCCACGACGCCGACGGCCGCGCGAGCGTGTTTGCCGGCCTCGCCGAAGATCTGCACCAATACGTCGCTCGCGCCGTTGGCCACCTTGGGCTGGTCGGTGAAGCCGGGGATCGAAGCCACGTAGACGGTCACCTGGGGTATCTGCGCGATCCGGTCGAGCGAGCCGAGCGCGTCCCGTAGCGCCGAGACGGCCTGAAGCGCGCAGCGACGGGCCGCTTCCTGCCCTTCTTCTATCCCCACCACGTCGCCCAAGCGGCCCGTGAGCATGACCTGCCCGTCCTCGATAGGCACCTGTCCGGCGACGAAGGCCAGGTCACCGGCGACTGCCACAGGCACGTAGGACGCGACCGGCGCGGGCGCCGGCGGGAGCTCGATGCCGAGCTCGGCGAGCCGTTCCTCGATCACGCGAACCACCCCTTTCGGATCCTGAGGGGATCGATGCTCGCAGAAGGCGGGGCGAGGGGCGCGGACCTAACCGGCACGAAGGGAACGCCGCTGGCGGAGCACCTGGCGGCGCTCCTGCTCGTTCAAGCCGCCCCAGACCCCATGGGACTCGCGGATCCGAAGGGCGAACTCGAGGCAGGTCTCCCGGACGGGGCAGCCGGCGCAGATCGCCTTGGCCCGAACCTCCCGGGCGGCCTTCTCCTCGCGGCGCTCGAAGTATCCCGGCGCGAAGAACAGGGCGGAGTCCTCACCCCGGCAGGCGGCGTCGAACTGCCACCCTCTCGCCCATCCTGCCGGCATCCGCTCGGCCACGGGTCCTCCTCGGACGGTGCCCCTCTTGGAAAGTGGTTCGTAACTGGAGCCTCCGAGGATTCCGCCCGTTGGATCCAGGGAGGGCTGGGGGGCGGAACACAACGGTTCCGCAACATCCAGGCGGGCTACTCGGGTGAAGCCGTAGCCTCTGCTGCCGGCGCCGGGTCCGGCTCCACCCGCAGGATGAGCCCATCGACCCCCCGAACACGCACACGGGTGCCCTGGGGGATCGGATCACCGGCGCTCCGCCCGCGCCACAGGGTCCCCTTGACGAAGACCGGCCCATCCGGCTTCAGCTCGCCGCGGGTCTCCCCCACGAGGCCGACGAGCCCCTTCTGCGTCGACGTGAGCCGCTCCCGGGTCTGGATCGCCACGGTCAGTCCGAACCCCCAGTAGAGGAGCGCCATGATCGTGAACGCCACGATCAGCCACGGCGAGATGTCGATCTCGTCGGACAGGCCCCCGAAGACCAGGAACGAGCCGGTCGCGAACCCCACCAGTCCCACCGCCGTGGGCGGCCCGAGCCTGCGCATCCGGACGTCCAACGTCAGCAGCCCGATCCCGAGTAGAAGCACCCCGAGCCCAACGATCGAGAAAGGCACCACGGTGAGCCCATACACGCCGAGCGCCACCATCCCTATCCCCGCGAACCCAGCGAACCCGAAGCCCGGTTGCGTGAGCTCGAACGCGAGGGCCGCCAGCCCAAGCACGAGCAAGACGTAGATCCAAGTAGGGGATGCGGCCGCATGCAGCGTCTTATCGATCGGCCCGAGCTCGGCGAACCGGACCGAGACGGGTTCCTCCGCCTCACTCGTCGCGATCTTCGTCCTGAGCTCCACCGGTCCCGCTGCCGTACCGACGGTCAGGCCGTCCACCTTCTCGAGGAGGTCGGGGACCGAGAGCGCGGCGACCTGGGCGATGTTGCCGTCCAGCCCCGCCTGGGCGGGGATCGGCTCATCGGGGAACACCAGCGGGATCGGCTTCCCGAAGTCCTCCGCCCAGCCCGTCGCCAGGTCGGAGACCCGGTCCTCGGCGGATGCGGTCGGGTTGGCGAGGTCGAGTGGTTCGACCGGCCCGACCCCCGCGCCGGGCGCGACCGCGCCCAGGCTCGCGGCGTACATCAGGAGCAGACCGGCTCCCTCCGCCTTAGCGGGCGTTGGGCCGACCCAGACGATCACCGGGACGGTAGCGGCGTGGATCTCCTCGGCGAGAGCGACCCCGTCCTGGTCGAGCGTCCCGGCGCTGTCCAGCTGGAGCACCAGGGTCGAGCCCGAGGACTCGGCCTCGGCGACCTGGTCACGCAGGAACGAGGCAAGCACCCGGTCGATCGAGCCGTCGACCTTCGCGACGATCACCCGCGGGTCGCTCGACTGGGCCGCCGCGCCCCGCGGAAGAGCGGCGAACAGCGCGATGAGCAGCAGGAACGGGGCGGCGCGACGCATGGGCGGCCATCATCGTACCCGCGTGCTCCGGCTATCCTTGGGCGCCATGCAGGCGCCCCCGAAGCACCACTCGCGCTCCGCCAGGCCGCAACCGCAGACCCCTGCGGAGGAACCGCGGCCCGACGAGCTGCGCCCGCGCCGGGTGATCGCGCCGCTGGTCCCGGTCCTGCTGGTGATCGTGCTGGCCGGGTTCGCGGTCCTGGTCGCGCTCAGCCTGCTCCCGATCTTCGGCGCGGCGGGCCTGGGCGTGAACGTCTTCCGCGACCGGCTCGATGAGGCGGGTGTGGGGAGGGTACGGATCCCGGTCCCTCCCCAGAGCTCGACGATCTACGACGCCGAGGGCAACGTCCTGGCCGAGATCTTCCTGGACGAGAACCGCAGGCTCGTCAAGATCGGCAAGGTCAACGAGGTCACCCGGAACGCCGTCCTGGCGATCGAAGACGACTCGTTCTACGGGCACGGCGCGCTGGACTTCCCCGGGCTGATCCGTGCCGCGATCAAGAACCTCGCGGCCGGGGACATCGAGCAGGGTGGCTCGACGCTCACGCAGCAACTGGTGAAGAACGTCCTCATCGAGGTCCCGGAGCAGACCTTCGCCCGCAAGTTCCAGGAGGCGGCGCTCGCGATCCGGCTCGAACGCAGGTACACGAAGGATGAGATCTTCCAGTGGTACCTGAACGAGGTCTACTTCGGGAACGGCGCCTACGGCATCCAGACCGCCGCCGGCACCTACTTCCACTCCAGCGCCAAGGACCTCTCGCTGCCCCAGGCAGCGCTCCTCGCGGGTCTGATCCAGGCGCCGGGCCAGTACGACCCGGTGACCGATCGGGAGGCTGCGATCGCGCGACGCAACCTCGTGCTCGACCGCATGGCCGAGCTCGGCTGGGCCGACCCGGTCAAGGTCGAACGGGCTAAGCAGGCGCCGCTCGGCCTCGCGAAGGACGTGGGCGTGTTCAGGGAGAAGGTCGAGCCGTTCTTCGTCTACTTCATCCGGAACCTGATCCTGGAGAACGCCGACGGCGAGTTCGACGCGTTCGGCGAGACCCACGACGAACGAGTTAAGACCCTGTACCAGGGCGGGCTGAAGATCTACACGTCGCTGGACCCCCGGTGGCAGGAGTACGCGCAGGATGCGATCGACTCGAGCACCTACCTAGACGGGACGAAGCAGACGCCCGACAGCTCGCTCGTGTCCGTTCGCACGACGGACGGCGCGATCAAGGCGATGCTCTCGGGCAAAAACTACGAGCGCGACCAGCTCGATCTGGTCTGGCACGGTACCCGCCAGACGGGCTCGGCCTTCAAGCCGTTCACGCTCGTCGCGGCTTTCGAGAACGACTTCCCGCAGGGCAAGGTCTACTCGTCGAAGTCGCCGAACTGCACGCTCGAGGGGTGGATCAGCGCGAGCGGCTGCGTCCAGAACGCCGAGGGCGGGAGCGACCGCGGGTACCTGGACCTGTGGAGTGCCACGCAGGACTCGGTGAACGTCGTATTCGCCCAGCTCGCCCTGGACGTTGGGCCCGAGGCGATCGTGGACGCAGCACATCGCATGGGCATAACCGTGGGCCTCGACGCGGTTCCGTCGATCACGCTCGGTGTCGAGGAGGTCCCGACGCTCGAGATGGCCTCGGCGTACGGGACCCTCGCCAATGACGGGATCCACTGCCAGCCGTGGGCCGTCCGAAGGGTCGAGTTCACCACAGGATCTCCGGAGGATCGCCTGCTCTATCGACACCGGCTCCAATGCGAACAGGTGATCGAGCCCGAGATCGCTCACCTGGTCACGGCCATGCTCCAGAAGGTCGTGTGCTGCGGGACCGGCCGGGCGGCGATCCTGCCGGGACGCCCCGTGGCCGGCAAGACCGGAACGGCTCAGGACGCCACGAACGTCTACTTCGCCGGCTACACGCCGCAGATAGCGACCGCGGTGTGGGTCGGCTTCCCCAACGGCCAGATCCCGATGCCGGGCGATTCGGTGTTCGGGGGCACGATCGCGGCGCCGATCTGGCACAACTTCATGGTCGAGGCCTTGGCCGGGTGGCCGGTCGAGGGCTTCGAGGCTCCGCCCCCGCCCGAGAGCGGTCCGATCCCCAACGTGGTCGGCCTGCCCCTCGAGGAGGCCGAGAAGATCCTCGCCGAAGCCAACTTCACGCCCGTCATGCAGGAGGTTCTTTCCTTCGAGGAGAAGGGCCTGGTCCTTACCCAGAAGCCCGGAGGGGGAACCGCTCGTCTCGGCAGCGCTGTCCGCCTCAAGGTGAGCGACGGCAAGGGCGAGCCGGTGATCGTGCCCAGGGTGGTCGACCTCACCGAGGCGGAGGCGATCAGGAAGCTCACGAGGTTCGGCTTGATCGCCGATCTCCTCTACGCGCCCGTCGAGCAGAAGGCGCTGGGCGGCATCGTGATCGATCAGATCCCGATCGGGGACGGGACCAAGCTCGTCGACGCGGGTGCGACGATCACGATCGTCGTGGGCGCGTTCGAGCCGGGGGGCGGAGGCGGTAACGGCGGCGAGGAGCCCAGCCCCTCA
>DATEDE010000282.1:0-2430 GCA_035286545.1 Actinomycetota bacterium
CGGCTACGTCCTGCGCCGGATGCTCCGTCGGGTGGTCAGTCACGCGCGTCGCCTGGGGATCCAGGGCGACGTGATGCCGGCGGTCGTGGCGAGCACCGTCGAGCGCTTCGGCGAGGCCTACCCGGAGCTCGTGGAGAACCGGGCCTACATCGAGCAGGTCGCGACCTCCGAGGAGGAGCGGTTCGCGGCCACGCTCCGGCAGGGGATGACGCTGTTCGAAGGCGAGGCGGAGAAGGTCAGGTCAACGACGCTCGAGGTCCATCCCGAGCTTCCTCCGGGGAAGGTTCTTTCCGGCGACGTGGTGTTCAAGCTTCACGACACGTTCGGGTTCCCCAAGGAGCTGACCCGTGAGCTGGCCGAGGACGTCGGCCTCGGGGTCGACGAGGAGCGCTTCGACGTCCTCATGGCCGAACAGCGCGAGCGCGCGAAGAAGGCCGCCAAGAAGGGCCGAGCCGAGGATGAGCTCGCAGCGGTGGCCGCGGAGGCGGGCCGTACCGAGTTCGTGGGATATCGCGAGCTCGAGACGGACGCCCGGCTCGTCGCGCTTCTCGCCGACGGCGGCCGCACCGCCGTTGCAGGCGAGGGACAGGAGGTCCGCTTCGTGCTCTCGCGGACGCCGTTCTATGCGGAGTCCGGCGGACAGGTCGGCGACCAGGGTCTGCTCCGTGCGCCGGTGGGAACGATCCGGATCACCGACACGCAGTTGGGCCCCGGCGATGTGATCGTCCACTCCGGCGTCGTCGAGGCCGGCGAGGTGCGCGAGGGCGAGGATGTCCACGGCTCGGTCGATAACGAGCGGCGCGAGGCCACGGCGCGCGCGCACACCTCGACGCACATCGTCCACTGGACGCTCAAGCACATCCTGGGCGAGCACGCCCGCCAGGCGGGCTCGCTCGTCGCGCCCGGACGGCTCCGCTTCGACTTCCCCCATCACTCGGCGGTGCCGCTCGAGGTGCTGGAGCAGGCCGAGGAGCTCGCGAACGCCCGCCTGGCCGAGGACGGCCAGGTCACGATCTACGAGACGACGATGGAGGAGGCCAAGAACCAGGGCGCGATCGCGCTCTTCGGCGAGAAGTACGGGGACTTCGTCCGAGTGGTGGAGGTCGGCGACTACTCCGTCGAGCTGTGCGGTGGCACGCATGTGCACCACACGGGGAACATCGGGCTCATCCGGATCCTGCACGAAGGCTCGATAGGTGCCGGGATGCGGCGCGTCGAGGCAGTCGTGGGCCCCGAGGCCCTCCGCGAGATCAACGCGGAGCGCGAGTGGCTGCGCGCCGTCGCCGCCGAGCTCGGCACGGACCCCAGGGGCGCCGTCGAGCGGGCCCGCCAGCTTCTGGAGCGCGTGAAGCGACTGGAGAGTGAACAGGGCAAGAAGGACAAGGAGCAGCAGCGTGAGCTCGGCGCGCAGATCGCGGCCGAGGCCGTCGACGTCGAGGGCGTCCGCCTCGTCGTCCGGGCCCAGGACCTGGGCGCCGACGCGCTAAGGGCGCTCGCGCAGGACGTGGCCAACAGGCTGGAGGGCGACCGCGGAGCCGCCGTCGTCCTCGCCACGGGCCAGGACGGGAAGGCGCTCCTGGTCGCGGCGTGCTCGAGGAACCTAGTCGACCGCGGGATCACCGCGCCCGAGCTGCTCAAGCCGGCCGCCGAGCTCGTAGGCGGCGGCGCGGGCGGCAAGCCCGGGCTGGCGTTCTCGGGCGGGCCCAGGGGAGACGCTCACCTGGAGGCTCTGAAGGCGATCGAGCCGCGGCTGCGGGAGCTCCTCCTCGCCGGTGGCTGAGCCGGGGCGGGTCCTGGGGCTAGACCTCGGCGACGCTCGCATCGGCGTCGCGATCTCGGATCCGCAGCGGCGGCTTGCCGTTCCGCTCGGCACGGTCCGCACGGGAGCGCCTTCGGACCTGAAGGCGATCGCCGAGCTCGCTCGCGAGAACGAGGCGGAGCTTATCGTGGTCGGGCACCCGCTCCTGATGTCCGGGCAGGCGGGGGAGCGGGCCCACCTGGCCGAACGCTTCGCCGAGGCCCTCGGCGGTTCCCTGGGCGTCCCGGTCGTCCTCCAGGACGAGCGACTGTCCTCGGCCGAGGCGGAGCGAGCGCTCCGGGAGGCCGGTCGGTCGGGCCGACAGCGACGACGCGAGGCGGACCGCTCGGCCGCGACCGTGATCCTGCAGGCCTGGCTCGACGCGCATCCCGCATGAGCCCTGCCGGTATGCTGCCGGGCCGATGCAGGACCTCGAGTCCCCACAAGACCTCGTGCCGATCAGGCATGGGCACCGCGCCCGTCGGCGCGCGAACTGGGGCTTCCGCATCGGCCTGGTCCTGATCCTGCTGATCGCGGGACTCGTCTTCGCCGGCCTCCGCTACTACGACTGGTGCCAGGAGGCCTCGGGGCCGCGGACGCCCGTCCCGTTCGAGGTCGCGAAGGGTGCGAGC
>DATEDE010000283.1:0-10544 GCA_035286545.1 Actinomycetota bacterium
CCCCTCGCCGTGGTCGGGCAACCCGGCTGCCTGTAGGGCCGCGCGCGCGTACGGAGCCCAGAAGATCGGATCTGCCAGGGAGCGCTCGTACGCGTCGTCGTCCTCGAACGCGGGCGGGTGCGGGACGTCGGTCACGCATCAGATGCTATCGCCGCGAGGCTTGGTCCCCCACCTGGGACGCGGAACGGGAGGGAGAGCCCGTCTGCTCGGATGACCTACGGCGCCGGCTCAGGCCTCGGCGTCGGCCGGCGCGGCGTCGAAGAAAGCCGTCCAGTCGGCCGCCTTGCTGGCGCCGTTGCCCAGGATGAACTCCTCGACCATCTCGCGGGCTGCCTCGTCGCTGAACTGCACTGGCGGAGACTTCATGAAGTACGCGCTCGGGCCGATCAGCGGGCCTGCCACGCCGCGGTCGAGCGCGAGCTTGGCGCATCGGATCGCGTCGATCACGATCCCGGCCGAGTTCGGGCTGTCCCACACCTCGAGCTTGAGCTCGAGGGTCAGCGGCACGTCGCCGAACGCTTGTCCCTCGAGCCTGATCTGCGCCCACTTGCGGTCCTCGAGCCACGGCACGTGGTCGCTGGGGCCGATGTGGATGTCGTGGGCATCCAGGGCCTTGCGCATCTGCGACTGCACCGACTGGGTCTTCGACTTCTTCTTCGAGACCAGGCGTTCGCGCTCGAGCATGTTCTTGAAGTCCATGTTCCCGCCGAAGTTGAGCTGGTACGTGCGGCCCAGCTTCACGCCGCGGTCCTCGAACAGCTTGGTGAGCACCCGGTGGACTATCGTCGCACCCACCTGGCTCTTGATGTCGTCGCCTACGATGGGGACGCCCGCGTCGACGAACTTCTGCGCCCACGTCACGTCCGAGGCGATGAACACCGGCAGGCAGTTCACGAACGCGACCCCCGCGTCGAGCGCGGCTTGCGCGTAGTGCTTCGCGGCCTGGTCGGAGCCGACCGGTAGGTAGCACACAAGGACGTCGGCCTCCGTCTCGCGGAGCGCCCTCGCGACGTCGACGGGTGGAAGCTCGGACTCCTCGATCGTCTCGCGGTAGTAGCGGCCCAGGCCGTCGAAGGTCGGTCCGCGCCGCACCGTCACGCCGGTGTGTGGCACCTGGGCGAAGCGGATCGTGTTGTTGGGCTCGGAGACGATCGCCTCGGCTACGTCGGCGCCGACCTTCTTGGCGTCCACGTCGAACGCGGCGACGACGCCAACGTCGTTCACGTGGTAGCCGCCGAGGTCCACGTGCATGAGGCCCGGGACCGTCGCGGCGGGGTCGGCGTCCTTGTAGTACTCGAGTCCCTGGACGAGCGACGAGGCGCAGTTGCCGACGCCCACGATCGCGATGTTCACCTTGCTCATGTCGTGTGCTCCTTCCTGCGGAGCGACCGGGCGGCGCTCCGGGTCTTTTCCCGGCCGGTGCTCCGGCGCTTCGAACTTCCCTTGGCGGTCGTGTCGGCGCCGCGGCGCTCGGCCGAGATGAGTCCGTTCAGCCACGCGATGTCCTGCTCGGTGCTCTCGCGCCCGTGCTGCATCAGCGAGGTGGTGTAGGTGTCGCCGGTGTTCGTGGCGAGCGAGGCCCGGATCGTCACCAGGCGCTCCTCGAGGAACGAGCGACGCCGCTCCAGGACGCGGATCCGCGTCTCGGGCGACAGGTACTTGAAGAACGCCATGCGTACGCGGAAGCGGTTGTCCTCGCCCGATGCGTCGGGACCGGCCTCCTCCAGCAGATCGCGGAAGAGCGACTCGCCCGACTGGGTGATCCGGTACACGTTCTTGCGACGGCCTACCTCCTGCTTGTCGAAGACCTGCTCGACCGCCCCCTGGCGCTCCAGGCGCTTGAGCGTCGGGTACAGGGACCCGTACGAGACGCGCCAGAACCCCCCGAGGGAGTCGGTCAGCCGCTTCGACAGTTGGTAGCCGTGCATGGACCGTTCCTTGAGCAGGCCCAGGATCGCGAGCTCCAGCATCCGGTTCGTTCCCTCCTTGACTCTTCCCGAGGACCGCCGCCCGAGGACCGCCGCCCGAGGACCGCCGCCCGAGGACCGCCGCGAGGCCGCCTAGGGCGGGCCGCTCACGTCGCGGACCGATATATCGCTTCGATATATCTAACCGCTAGATGGAGGGTGCGTCAACCACCAGCTCCGGGACCGGGGCCGGACGCCACCCGGCCGCGAGCGCTAGCGCCGCCGAGGCCACGCCTACGAGCCCGCAGGCGATCCAGAGCGCGTCGGGGCTCGCCTGGTAGATCGAGGTTCCGAGCACCGGGCCCAGTATCCAGGCCAGCCCGAACATGGAGCCGTAGGCGGACTGATACCGGCCGCGTGCGTGCAGTGGCGCCCGGTCGGCGGCGACCGCCGAGGCGAGCGGGGACTCGATCATCTCGCCGAGGGTCCAGATCAAGATGAAGATGACGAAACCGGGGACGGAGGCGACGAGGAGCAGCGAGGCGAATCCCAGTCCGATCAGCAGGTTCCCGAGCGCGATCATCCGGAAGCGTTCGAACCGCTGCGTCCACGAGATCACGACGAGTTCGAACAGGACGACGAGCGTGCCGTTCAGCGCTTGGAGTGATCCGTAGGTCGAGGCTCCGTAGCCCGCGTCGCGGATCTCCAGCGGCAGCGTCGAGACGTTCTGCGAGTAGACGAGCCCGGCGGTGAGCACGGCGGCGAGGAACAGCAGGAACCCCCGGTCGGCCAGGATGGATGCTCGGGCGGTGGCCAGGTGTCGCTCGTGCTTCTTGGCGGTCCGGGTGCCGTGCGGCAGGGCCACGAGCGCGATCACGCCGAACGAAGCCGACGTGATCGCGTCGCCGATGAACGCGAGCGCGAAGTTGCGCTCGGCCAGGAACCCGCCGATCGCGAGGCCCGCCGCCCATCCGACGTTCACGGTGAGCCGGTAGAGCGTGAACGCGGTGACCCGCTGCTCCGCCGGGAGCAGGTCGGCGATCAGGGCCCCCGACGCGGGCCGGTATAGCTCGGCGAACACGGCGAGGGCGAACGTGATCGGGTATATGGCGGCCAGGCTCGTCGCCCTCCAGAGCGCGAGCGTCAGCGCCGACGCCCCGAACATCGACAGTGCGATCGCGTTGCGCCGCCCGAGGCGGTCGGCCACCAGGCCCCCGGCCACCTGAGAGATCAACCCTCCGAGGCCGTAGCACGCGATGGCGATCCCGGCCTGGGCTGGCGAGTACCCGTGACCCGTCAGGTAGAGGGTGAGGAACGGCAGCACGAACGTGCCGAGCCGGTTCACGAACGAGCCCGCGAAGAGCACCCACGCCGAACGCGGCATCGCGCGCAGGTTGGCGCGCAGGCTGGGAGCGGGAGCTACGGGGTCCATGGGCCGGCACAGCCTAGCCCGCCGCCCCCTCCTCGACCCCGTCGGTCGCGGTGCGGGCCGATGTCGCGGTCCTCTAGCGACGGTACTCGCGCACGTAGTCGGGGACGGGTACGTCGTCTCCGAGCTGCGGGTCGGGCTCCGGCTCGCCGGGGATCGTGATCAGCGGCAGCACGCCGGCCCAGATCGGCAGGGCGAGGTCCTCCCCCTCGTCCTTCGGGGGACCGGTTCGTATCTTGGCGGAGGCCTCGTCCATCGCGACCGCGAGGATCGTCGTCTGGTCGAGCTCGCGCTGGTTGGGCATGCGCGCGTCGCCGGCCCGTCCGTGCGCGACGTGCTCGACGAGCGCGCGCTGGGCCTCCCACTTCTCGTCGGGATCGGTCACCTCGCGCGCCCGTCCGTAGACGATCACCGAGCGGTAGTTCATCGAGTGATGGAACGCGCTCCGCGCAAGGACGAGCCCGTCCAGGAGCGTGATCTCGATCGCGACCGGTGTGCCCCGCTTCGTCGCGCGGAGCGTCCGGCTCGCGTTGGAGCCGTGCACGTACAAGGTGTTACCGACCCGCGCGTGGATCGTTGGGATCACGCGCGGCTCAGCGTCGATCACGTACGCGAGGTGGCAGATCAACGCCTCGTCGACGATCGCGTCGATCGTCGCGCGGTCGTAGACGCCACGCTCGGGTAGCCGGCGGACGCGCGTGCGCTCGGAAGGGGGCGTCGCCACGTTCGCATGCTACCGGGCGAGCCTTCAGGTGAGCATCTTCTCCATCGCGACGATCACGGGGTCGGGGCCGTGGTCGAACCCGACCCTCGTCATCCGGCCGACGGTGGCCGGCTCGGCGTCGAGATGCTCCTCGACGATCACCTCGGGGATCGAGAACGCGGCCCCGCACGGCGCGTACCGTCCGACCTCGTCCACCTCGCGGAAGACGATCGCCGCCACCGGGCGTTCGGTCATCGGGCAGGGGTGTCCCTGGAACACCGGGCAGGGGCGGTTGCTCGGCCCGGCGCAGCGACGGACCTCGTATCCGAGAGCCTCCAAGGTCCCGTCGAGCGCGCCGAGAGCGGGCGAGGGGCTGCCGACGACCAGGACCCGGTGAGGACGGGCCACCCGCCATACGAACGCGGCCAACATGACCAAGAACAGGCCTCCGAACACCGTCAGCACCACCGGGGATGCTCCCTGCGCCCACAGGACGACGCCAGCGAACACGGCGATCGCACCCAGGTAGAGGGTGAACTCCTTCTGCCAGCGCATCGTGGTCGCCTCCTCTCTTCCGGTCCTACCGTGCTGCGTGAGCGCGCGGGCGTGTACGGCCGAACGGACCGTGCTCGCCGGGGCCCTTCGGCAGGTCAGCCGAGCGGGCCGGGGCCGCCCTCGCCACGCTGCTGAAGGAAGCGCTCGATCTCGCTGACGAGCTCGTCGCCCGTTGGGAGCTCCTGGTTGTCCACGACGGACTCGAGGCGCTCTACGTATGACCGGGAGTCCTCGTCGGCTTGGACGATCGCGTCCAGCCGTTGACGCTGGGCCATCGCCTCGTCGGGCAGCGGGCCGAGCGGTAGTTCCACGCCGAGGTGGCGTCCCGCGTGCTCCAGTATGGCGATCGACCCGGCCGCGAACGGTCCGCCGATGTAATGGGGTACCTGTGCGTAGAACCCGACCGCCGGGATCCCGGCGCTCGCGACGGCCATCTCCACCGTCGACAGTGCGGCCCCCGGGACGCGCAGCAGCCCTGCGGGGCCCTGCTGCTCGTCATCGTGGAGCAGTCCCTCGCGCGAAGCGGTCGCCAGGATCGGCACCGGCCGCGTGTGCGGGACGGCCGTGGGGATCGAACCGAGGCTCACCCACTCCACCACGCCGAGGCGGAGCGCCAGCTCCTGCAGATCCTGCCCGAGCTCACGCCAGCGGAAGTCGGGCTCGGCGCCGGTCAGCACGAGCAGGTCGCGCCCGCCGACGTGGGTTCGGCGCAGGGTGAGCTCGGGCCAGGTCAGCTCGGTGAGCGTGCCGTCGACGATGTCGAGGACCGGCCTGCGCGCGCGATAGTCGAACAGCACGTCTGCGTCGAACGTGGCGAGCGGCCCACCCTCGGCCGCGATCCGTTCCGCCGCCGCGGTCGAGGCGCCCGCGGCATCGATCCAGCCGTCGAAGGCTGCCACGATCGCGGGCGCGACCAGGAGCTCGTCGGGGGTGCTGAGCAGGTACAGGGGCACCCCGCGAGGATAGCCTCGGTCGCGACCAGCTGCGTCAGACCCGGACGCGAAGCTCGGCGAGACCGCGGATCACGTAGCTCGATCTCCAGGTGGGCTCCTCGACGAGCTCGATGTCTGGAAGGCGGTCCAGGATCGTGCCGAAGGAGACCTGAAGTTCCTGGCGGCCGAGCGGCGCGCCTAGGCAGAAGTGGATCCCCGCGCCGAAGGTCAGGTGTGGGTTCGGATCGCGCGCCAGAACGAGCTCGTCCGGCCGGTCGAACACCTCGGGGTCACGGTTCGCCGAGCCGAGGAGCAGGCCGAGCTCGGCGCCGCGCGGGACCCGCACGCCGTGCAGTACGAAGTCCTCCAGCACCCAACGCTCGAACATCTGCCCCGGCGTGTCGAAGCGCAGGAGCTCGTCGACGGCCGTCGGCAGCAGCGAGCGGTCGTCGCGGAGCCGGCGAAGCGCTTCGGGCGTTCGGAACAGCGTCCACCATCCGATCCCGGTGGCGTTCACCGTAGCCTCGTGGCCGGCGTTCAGGAGCAGGACGCAGGTGCCGACCAGTTCGTCCTCGGTCAGGCGCTCGCCCTCGTCCAGGACCTGCGCGAGCTGCGAGATGAGATCCTCGCCGGGGTCGTCGCGTCGCTCGCGCGCGAGGGTCCGCAGGTGATCGGAGAACTCGGAGCTCGCGCGGACCGCGTCCCGCTGCATATCGAGCGACGGGTTCAGCTCGTACATCTTGCATATGTCCGCTGACCATGGGCGCAGGAGATGGCGCTCGGAGTCGGGGACGCCGAGCATCTCGGCGATCACGGTGACCGGGAGCGGCTCGGCCACCTCGGCGAGCAGGTCGAACTCGCCCGCGCCGGACACCCGGTCGACGAGCTCGTCCATGATCGCCTGCACGCGGGGGCGTAGGCCTTCGACGTAGCGCGGCGTGAAGGCCTTCGACACGAGGCGGCGGACGCGGGTGTGGTCCGGCGGCTCCTGGTCCAAGATCCCCGCGTTGATAAGGCTCCAGAACGGGTCGTGCCACTCGGGTGGGTCGGGATGGCCCATCTCAGCGTGGGTCGCCTGGTGCAGGTACGTGCGTCCGAACCGCTTGTCGCGCAGGAGCGAGTTGACGTCCTCGTAGCGAGAGATCAGGTAGTGGTCGGTCGCCTCGTCGTACAGGACCGGCGAGCGCTCGCGTAGTTCGTCGTAGACCGGGTAGGGGTCGGCGATGAACCCGATGTCCCTCGGCGCGAAGCGCAGTTCGGAGACCGCGTCCCCCATAGGCCGGGACTGTAGCGCCGGCGCCCGGTGGCCGTCGCCCGGTCTGGGGAAGCAGGAACCCGGCGCGGCTGCGCCGGGTTCCTGTGCGTTCCGATCCGAACTAGACGGCCCGAACGTTCGCGGCCTGGGGGCCCTTCTGCCCCTGGGTCACGTCGTACTCGACCCGCTGGTTCTCCTCCAGGTTTCGGTAGCCCTCGCCTGTGATCGCGCTGAAATGCACGAACACGTCGGCGGATCCGTCTTCCGGAGTGATGAAGCCGAAGCCCTTCTCGGCGCTGAACCACTTCACGGTTCCTGTTGCCACGTGCGATCCCTCCTTCCTTCCGCCGTCCGGGCCTGGTTGCTGCCCTTCACGGCGCCGGCCGTAGCAGCCGGGTGTGAGGGAACTGCTCGTAGCGTGATACCGCGAAACGGTTGCCCTCAGGCCAGACGGTAGCACGTACGGGTGACGCACGACCGGGGAGGCTCTTCGGACGGACCTGGCCGAGCGCGGCCAACCTCTGACGGATCCGGGGGTCACGCGAACGCGAACGCGCCGTAGCCGACGACGCTGGATGTGTCGCCGCTCGCGTCGGCCGACGTGCCGAGCCGCAGGAGCCGGGGAACCAGACCGCTCCGGGCCGCGAAGACGAGCAGGCCGCGGAGCGGATGGCGGCCGCACGCTGCGTCTTCGGCGATGTCCTGGGGAGCAAGGCTAAGGACGGCTTGTGCCGTCCGGTGGTCTATCCGGCGGGCCGACGCCTCGTCCAGGTAGTGGCTAAGGTCTGTGCTCACGACGACGAGGTCGCTCTGGTCCTGAAGCCGCACCAGCAGGTCCGCCACCGCGTCCGGAGGGGTGACCCCCACCGCCACCGGGAGGAAGGTCCATCCGCGGCCGAGCGCACGGAGAAGGAACGGGAGCTGCACCTCGATCGCGTGCTCGGGGGCGTGCGGGCCGTCGTCGACCGCGGCGCCGGCCCGGGCGGCGGCCTCGCGCAGACCCGGGTCGACCTCGATCGCTCCGAGGGGGGTCTGCCACGCCTGCGCTGCGGGCACCGCCATCCCTCGTAGCGGCACGAAGTGGGCGGGTCCGAGCACGACGACGCGGTGGATCCTCCGGTCGCGCAGCCGCGCGAAGCCCTCGGCCGCGATCGGCCCCGAGTAGACGTAGCCCGCGTGGGGTGCGACGAGCGCGAGCGGTTGAGGCTCATCGACGGCGGGGGTCGCCGCATCCAGGAGCGCGTTCACGTCTCGAGCGAGGTCCTGCGTGTCTGCCGGGTAGAAGGTCCCGGCGGCGGCGGGCAGGCGGATCAGGCCACGCCGAGGCGCACCGGCAGTCTCCTCGCGCCCCATCGTCCCGGTCGCTCCTCGAACACTCCGGCGCACGGCTCCCCGCAGCCCGCGCACCTGCCGTGGTCGTCCATGCTCCACGCACCGAGCTCGTACCCCTCGCGCTCGATGAGCAGGTGTCCGCAAGCGTGGCACCGGGTGCTCTGTCCGTCGACGTCGGGCACGTTGCCCGTGTACGCGTACCGGACGCCGTTGCCCATCGCGATCCGCCGGGCTCGGGTGAGCGTGGTCGCGGGTGTCGGTGGCCGGTCGAGCATCTTCCAGTCCGGGTGGAAAGCGGTGAAGTGCATCGGCACGTCGGGGCCTAGGTGCCCGACAACCCAGCGCGTCATCTCGTCGAGCTCATGGTCCGAGTCGTTCAGCCGGGGGATCAGCAGGTTCGTGATCTCGAACCACACGTCGGTGCCCCGCAGGTACTCGAGCGTCGCGAGCACGGGCCAGAGGCTCCCCGCGCAGACCCGGTGGTAGAAGTCCTCGCTGAACGCCTTCAGGTCAACGTTCGCGGCGTCCATATGGGCGTAGAGGTCGCGGCGAGGCTCGTCGTTCATGTACCCGGCCGTGACCGCAACCGCCCGGATCCCGCGCTCGCGACAGGCGTCGGCGACGTCGATCGCGTACTCGAGGAATATCGCCGGGTCGTTGTACGTGAACGCCACCGACCGGCAGCCGAGGCGCACCGCCGCCTCACAGATCGCCTCGGGCGAGGCGGCGTCGGCGAGCGTATCGACATCTCGGGACTTGGAGATGTCCCAGTTCTGACAGAAGCGGCAAGCAAGGTTGCAGCCGGCCATGCCGAACGACAGGACCGACGTTCCTGGCAGGAAGTGGTTGAGGGGCTTCTTCTCGATCGGGTCGACGCAGAAACCGCTCGAGCGGCCGTAGGTAGTGAGGACGATCGCGTCGCCCTGCCGGGCGCGGACGAAGCACAGCCCGCGCTGGTCCTCGCGGAGAGCGCAGGCCCGCGGGCACACGTCGCACCGGATCCGCCCATCGGGCAGCGAGGTCCAGTAGGTGGTCGGGTGCGCCTCGTGCACGACTACATGATGCTCCAGCAGCGACCGACGGGGAAGCGACGGGGCGGCGGGAGGCGCATCATCTTGGTCATCGCGGCCGATCGAGGAAGGAGGCACGATCCGCGCGTACTGGCCGGCGACGGAACACGAGCTCGAGGCGGCCCAGGTCGAGCTCGGTCGGATAGAACCCGGGTCGTGGGAACCGGCGCCCGGGCGACCGCTGAAGGTGGCCGGCGCGTTCGTCGCCGGTGCGACCGGAGTGGCCGGTATGGGTGGGGCCGGAGACCCCTTGTGGGCGGCGGCGGTAGTCATGCGGGCCGAGCCGGATCGTCGGGGCGTATGGACGGTGGACGAGCACGTCATGCGGGCCGAGGCGGGCGCACCGTACGCTCCCGGGTTCCTCGCGCTGCGGGTCGGCCAGGTACTCGAACGGGCGATCCGCATGCTCGGCGAGGACGTGGATGTCGTCCTCCTTGATGCGACGGGACGCGACCATCCACGCCGCGGTGGGCTCGCCGTGAACCTCGGCTGGGTGCTGGATCTTCCGACCGTGGGCGTCACCGACCGACCACTCGTCGCCGGGGCCCGCGAGCCCGCGGACGAACCCGGCTCGTGGGAACCGCTGATGCTCGGCGACGAGCGCGTCGGCGCTGCCCTGCGGACGCGCGCGCACGCGCGGCCCGTGTTCGTGCACGCGGGATGGCGCACCGACCCCGACGTCGCCGTCGAGGTCGTTCTGCTCGTCACAGACCGCGCGCGGACCCCCGAGCCTCTCCGTCGAGCCCGTCGGCTGGCGAGGGAGTCACGTGCCCTCGACGAGGGTCGCGTCGATCGACTGCCCTGATCCCTACCCGGCGGCCGCGGGCTCCCGGCTGAGCCCGTCGGCGATCCGGTCGGCGAACGCGCCGATCAGCTCCCAGTCGCGGAAGTCGCCGACCGGCGCCTTCACGGCCTTCACCATCCGTTTCTCGATGAACCCAAGCCGGTCCAGGTCGATGGCGCCGAAGAACACGGCGTGCTCGCGCGGATGGACGAGGTCTTCGAGCTCGGCCCTCGCCTCGTCGGACGGGCCGTGTTCGCCCTCGGGATCCGTGGGGCCGCTGCTGAACAGCCACACCGGCATCGAGCCCAGATGCTCGCGCTTGGTCTTCACGAACGCCTGGGCCTCCTTCATCCACGAGCCGATATAGACGGCGCTGCCGAGCACCACAGCGTCGTAGCCGAGGAGCCCGTCGACCTCCTCCAGCGGGATCGCGTCGGCGTCCAGACCGCGTTCGCGCAAGCGCTGGGCGATGAACGCTCCGATCTCCTCCGTCGACCCATGCTTGCTCGCGCTCGCGACCAGGATCTTCATCGCGTCCCCTCCTCTCTGCCCCGTAGAGCCTCCGGCGTGACGCCGA
>DATEDE010000284.1:0-4285 GCA_035286545.1 Actinomycetota bacterium
GGCAGGGCCGTCGTCGATGGTCGAGCGGATCGGGGGATAGTGCTGGGCGGTTCGGGGCAGGGCGAGCAGCTAGCCGCGAACAAGGTGCAGGGGGTGCGCGCGGTGCTGTGCAACGATACCTACCTGGCCGAGCTCTCACGGCGGCATAACGACGCGAACGTGCTCGCGATGGGCGGACGGATCGTCGCCCCGCACCTGGCGAAGGAGATCGTCCGGCTGTGGCTCGCGACTCCCTTCGAGGGGGGTCGCCACGTCCGGCGCCTGGAGCAGGTGCACGAGATCGAACGAGGGGAGCGTTGATATGGCCAAGGGATTCGTCGCCGATTGGGATGCCCTGCGGGTCTCTGACCCGGAGGTCGCGGACGCCATCGCAGGCGAGCTCGGGCGCGAACGCAGCACCCTTCGCCTGATCGCCTCCGAGAACTACGCGAGCCCTGCGGTGCTCGCCGCCCAGGCCTCCACGATGAACAACAAGTACGCCGAGGGCTACCCCGGCCGGCGCTACTACGGCGGATGCCAGTTCGTCGACGTGACGGAACAGCTCGCGATCGACAGGGTGAAGGAGCTCCTGGGCGCCGAGCACGCCAACGTCCAGCCGCACGCCGGCGCACAGGCGAACATGGCGGTGTTCGGGGCGTTCCTCGAGCCGCGGTCCGAGGACAAGGTGCTGGGCATGGTGCTGGCTCACGGCGGCCACCTGACCCATGGGTCGCCGGTGAACGTCTCGGGCATGTGGTTCAACTTCATCGGCTACGAGGTCGACCGCGAGACCGAGCAGCTCGACTACGACAAGGTGCGGGAGCTCGCTCACGAGCATCGGCCGAAGGTCGTGCTGGCGGGCTACACCGCGTACCCGCGCCTGATCGACTTCGCGCGGTTCCGGGAGATCGCCGACGAGGTCGGCGCGATCCTGTGGGTGGACGCGTCTCACTTCATCGGCCTGTCCGCCGGCGGCGCCTACCCGAACCCGGTGCCCTTCGCCGACGTGGTGACCTTCACGACGCACAAGACGCTGCGCGGTCCTCGCGGCGCGATCATCGCATGCAAGGAGGAGCACGCGAAGGCGATCGACAAGGCCGTATTCCCGATGATGCAGGGCGGTCCGCTGGAGCACGCCATAGCCGCGAAGGCCGTGTGCCTCAAGGAGGCCATGGGTATGGGGTTCAAGGACTACGCCGCCCGGACAGTTCGGACCTCCAGGGCGCTCGCGGCGGGCCTGGCCGAGGCGGGCGTGCGGGTGGTCTCGGGCGGAACCGACTCGCACCTTTCGCTGTGCGACCTGCGACCCCTCGGGATCAGCGGCAAGGAGGCAGAGGCGACCTGCGACGAGGTCGGCATCGCGATCAACAAGAACGGGATCCCGTTCGACCCGATGCCGCCGCTCAACCCCTCCGGTATCCGCGTGGGGACTCCCGGCCCGGCCACGCTGGGCATGGACGAGCCCGAGATGAAGGAGGTCGCGAGCATCATGGGCGAGGCGCTGCGTGCTCCGGCCGACGAGACGGTGAAGGCGGCGTGCCGCTCGCGGGTCGCCGAGCTCACTGGTCGTTTCCCGGCCTACCCTGACTGAGTCCCGGTCCGCGCAGGGTCTCGAGCGGCCGGCCGCGGGGTAGCATCGCGACCAACGTGCACCCCTACCTCCTGGTATTCGCCGCGAGCGCCGGCGTGACGTTCCTGGCCACGCCGCTGGTCCGGCGCCTGTCCGACCGTCTCGGATGGATCGACCACCCCTCGGACCGGAAGGTCCACCCCAAGCCCACGCCTACGGCCGGGGGCATGGCGATGTACCTCGGTGTTGTCGTCGGGCTGCTCGTGGGTCGCGCCGTGCCCTTCCTGTCCGATCTGTACGAGACCTCCTCGGAGCTGGACGCGGCGATCGTGGCGTCCACCGCCGTGGTCGTGCTCGGGATACTCGACGACACGCGCGGGGTCTCGGCGATCGGCAAGCTCGCAGGGCAGGTGCTCGTCGCGGGGCTCGTCGTCCTCCTGGGGGTTCAGCTCCTCTACTTCTACTTCCCCGGGCAGGGGGTGCTGTCTCTCTCACCCGACCTGGCAGTTCCGCTCACGGTGCTCTGGATCGTCGCCCTCATGAACGCGGTCAACCTCGTCGACGGGCTCGACGGCCTGGCCGCCGGGATGGTGGCGATCGCGGCGAGCGCCTTCTTCGCGTACATGGTCCGCACCCCCGGCGGAGGCGAGGTCGAGGCGAGCGTTGCCGCGCTGCTGGCGGCGGTAGTGGCCGGGGTCACCTTGGGGTTCCTGCCCTGGAACTTCCACCCCGCCAAGATCTTCATGGGGGACTCGGGCTCGCTCCTGCTGGGGCTCCTGCTAGCGGTCTCGACGATCTCGGGCGTAGGCCGCAACCTCGAGGGCCCCAGCCGCGGCGACCTCGCCGTCATCGCGATCCCGGTCGCCGTACCGCTCCTCGTGCTGGCCGTGCCGCTCCTGGACGTGGTCCTCGCGATCGTGCGAAGGATGCGGCGGGGGATCGGCATAGCCCATGCCGACAAGGAGCACATCCACCACCGCCTGCTGGACATCGGCCACTCGCACCGGCAGGCGGTCCTCCTGATGTACCTTTGGAGCGCCCTGATCTCCATCTGTGCCCTGGTGGTGGCCTTCGTGGACGGTCGGACGATCGTCGCTGCGGTGCTCGCCACCGCCCTCCTGGTGGCCACGGTCCTTCCCCGGTTGATCCGGGATCCGACACCTCACGGGAGCGACCAGGCGGCGGTCGGCGGGGCCGCCGCCGAGAAGCCCGCGAACGTGGCTCCGGCGGTGCGGGGCGCGGGGCGGCATCGAAGGGGACCCCGTTCGGGCCCGCACGGCAACGCCCGGACCCGTGACTCGGCATGAGGCATCGGCCGTAGCCGGGTTGCGTCGGCCGCAGGGGTGATGATCACCGCCGCGGTGAGGCATAATCGCGCCAGGTCGTCTGAACGTCGTTTCGACAACGGTTTCGCACGTCGGAAACGAGGGGGGTGCCGGTGCCAGATGTCGATGTCCGCCTAGCGCGGGTCACGAAGGACTTCGGCGGGATGGTGGCGGTCGACGACCTTTCGCTGGACATCGCCGAGGGCGAGTTCTTCAGCATGCTGGGGCCGTCCGGATGCGGGAAGACCACCACGCTGCGGATGATCGGCGGGTTCGAGGAGCCCACCCGGGGAACGATCTACCTCGGCGGGCGCGACGTGACCGACCTGCCGCCCTACAAGCGCGATGTGAACACCGTCTTCCAGTCCTACGCGCTCTTCCCCCACCTGAACGTGCAGGACAACGTCGCATTCGGGCTCCGCCGCAAGAAGGTGCCCGGCGACGAGATCAAGACTCGCGTGCCCGAGATCCTCAGCCTGGTGGATCTGGTGGGCTTCGAGAGGCGCAAGCCTGGACAGATGTCCGGTGGCCAGCAGCAGCGCGTGGCGCTCGCTCGGGCCCTCGTGAACCACCCGAAGGTGCTCCTGCTCGACGAGCCTCTGGGCGCGCTCGACCTGAAGCTGCGCAAGCAGATGCAGCTCGAGCTGAAGCGCATCCAGCAGGAGGTCGGTATCACGTTCATATACGTGACGCACGACCAGGAAGAGGCGATGACCATGTCGGACAACCTCGCCGTCATGCGCCAGGGCAAGATCGAGCAGATCGGACCTCCCGAGGACGTGTACGAGTCGCCGCAGACCGAGTTCGTCGCGTCGTTCCTGGGGGCGTCGAACTTGATCGATGGCGAGCTGAAGGAGCAGCGGGACGGCTTCTCCAGCGTGCTCCTCACGGGCGGCGGGGTGGTCATCGTGCCCTCGGAGCGGGCACCGTTCCGTCCCGGCGCCGCGGTGAAGGTCGGCGTGCGTCCCGAGAAGATCACGATCGGCGCGGACGGTGACACGCAGCCCGAGTCCGGTTGGAACGCCGTGACCGGGCTCCTTCGGATGTCCACCTACATAGGTGTGAGCCACCAGTACAAGGTGGAGGGTCCGGGGGGCAAGGACCTAACGGTCTGGGTCCAGAACCTCGGCTCGACGCAGGCTCCGCATCCGGGCGATCGGGTACGGCTCAGCTGGCAGTGGGAGCACACGTTCGCGGTGCTGCCGCAGGAAGATCTTTCGATGGAGGAGGAAGCGGTATGAGCGAGCGAGACGATCGGTCGATGATGGACCCGGCCGCGATGAACAGGGTCATGCGGAACCGCCTGACCCGGCGGACCGTGTTGAAGGGCGCCGGCATGGGTGTCGCCGGCTTCAGCGTGGCCTCGTTCCTGGCGGCCTGCGGAGGTGGTGGGGGCGCCGGCGGTGGCGAG
>DATEDE010000285.1:0-2826 GCA_035286545.1 Actinomycetota bacterium
CTTGCCCCGCATCCGCCGGAACCGAGCGACGACGTCGGTGTGCGTGTATGAGAAGACGTGGCCGACGTGGAGACTGCCGCTGACCGTCGGCGGCGGAGTATCGATCGCGTAGATCTCCTCGCGGGTCTTCGTGCGGTCGAACCGATACGTGCCCGCGGCCTCCCACCACTCATCCCACTTGGCCTCCAGGCCGTCGAGGCTCGGTTTCTCGGGCACGCTCATGCGGCGCAGTCTACGGGATGCCCTCCACCACCCCGACCGCCGTAGACTCCGCGCCGATGACTGCCTGTTCGAGTTGCGGCACGCAGAACGCTGCCGGTGCCCGCTTCTGCCTCTCCTGTGGGTCCACGCTTGTCCCGGCGTGTCCGGTCTGCGGCGCCGAACGGCCTCTGGAGGCGCGGTTCTGCCCGGCCTGCGGCACGCCGGTCGTCGAAGCCGAACCCGTGCCCCCGGGTCAGGAGCGCCGCCTCGTAACGATCTTGTTCGCGGACGTCACCGGCTCGACCGGCCTCGGCGAACGCCTCGATCCCGAGCGGCTCCAGGAGGTCCTCGCCGCCTACTTCGGCGCGATGCGCGAGGAGATACAGGCCGAAGGCGGCACGGTCGAGAAGTTCATCGGCGACGCCGTGATGGCGGCATTCGGCGTCCCGATCGCGCACGAGGACGACCCGATCCGTGCGCTCCGAGCAGCACTGCGAATGCGGCGGCGGCTCGCCGACGTGAACACCGACCTGCTGGCCCGGTTCGGCGTCGAGCTGCAGATCCGAACCGGCGTGAACACCGGCGAGGTGCTCGCCGCCACGTCGCCGCAACCCGGCGAACCTATGGCGACCGGGGACGCAGTGAACGTCGCCGCGCGACTCGAGCAACTCGCCGAGCCGGGTCAGATCGTGGTCGCGGAGCGCACGGCCCGAGCGGCGCGCGGGTTCCGCTACCGCGAGCTCGGCGAGCAGGAGCTCCGCGGCAAGGGCGAGCTGGTCCCCGCCGTGGTGCTCGAAGACGAGGCGCCCGAGCGGGCCGAGCGCGGCGTGCCGGGCGTGCGGGCCCCGATGGTCGGTCGTGACCAGGAGCTCGCACTGCTCCGGACCGTCTACGCACGGGCCGTCGCCGAGGGCCGGCCGAACCTCGTCACGATCTACGGCGACCCAGGCGTCGGCAAGAGTCGCCTGACCACCGAGTTCCTGTCGTGGGTCCAGGCGCAGGAGCCCGAGCCCCGAATCGTTCGGGGCCGGTGTCTGCCCTACGGAGACGGCATCACGTATTGGCCGCTAGCCGAGATCTTGAAGTCGCACGCCGGGGTGCTCGACACGGACTCGTCCGACGAGGTGCTCGACAAGATCGAGATCTCCTGCGACGCGGTCCTGGAAACGGACCCCTCCATCGACGCCACGCGGACCTGCCGGGCGATCGCGTACACGGTCGGGCTCGAGTTCCCCTCGGCACCGATGCGCGACCTGGAGCCTCGTCAGGTACGGGCCGAGATGCACCTCGCGTGGCGGTCGTTCTTCTCGGCGCTCGCGCTCCGGGGGCCGGTCGTCGTCGTGATCGAGGACATCCACTGGGCCGACCCGGCGCTCCTCGACCTGCTCGAGGAGATGGCCGACAAGGTGCTCGGCCCCGTCGTGTTCGTGTGTCCGGCGCGGCACGACCTCACCGACCGGCGACCGGGATGGGGTGGAGGTCGCAGGAACCACTCGGCGATCGCGCTCGAACCCCTGTTGCTCGAAGAGGCCGACCACCTCGTCCGGCTCCTGCTCACCGTCGCCGAACTCCCGCCGTCGGTCCATGACCAGATCCTCGAGCGAGCCGAGGGCAACCCGTTCTTCCTGGAGGAGATCGTCCGCCACCTGATCGACGGCGGCGCCATCGTGCGCGAAGGCGACCGGTGGCTGGCGACGGAGACGATCGGCGAGGTCCACATCCCCGACACGGTCCAGGCCGTGCTCGCGGCCCGGATCGACCTCCTCACGCCGGAGGAGAAGCGCGCGCTGCAGCGCGCGGCCGTCGTCGGGCGCGTCTTCTGGGCGGGGCCCGTACGGCGACTTCTGAACGGCGACGGCGAGCGGATACGCGAGACCCTGGACCGGCTCGAGGAGCGCGAGCTCGTCCTGTCGCGCCTGGGCACCTCGGTGGCCGGGGAGCCGGAGTTCATCTTCAAGCACATCCTCACCCGCGACGTCGCGTACGAGAGCCTGCCTCGCCGCGAGCGTGGCCCGGCCCACGAGGCGGTGGCCCGCTGGATCGAGGAGACGGCCGGGACCCGCGGCCGCGAGTTCAGCGAGCTCCTCGCCTACCACTACGTCGAGGCGTTCTCGGCGCAAGAGGGTGGAGGCGACCAGCAGGAGGAGCTACGGCGCCGGGCGTTCGCCGCGCTGCTAGAGGTGGCGGGCGAGGCCCGGAGCCGGTTCGCCAACACGAAGGCGATGAAGACGGCGGAGCGCGCGGGCGACCTGGCCGTCGACCCGATCGAGCGCATCGCCGTGCTCGAGGAGACGGGTTTGATCGCATTGAACGACTACCAGGGGGACCTGTCCTGGCACGCGCTGAGGGAGGCGGTCGACCTGCGGCTCGAGCACATACCGGATGACCGGCGTCCGATCGCATGGGCGTGCGCCAGGGCGGCCGAGACCCCCCTGCGGTGGCCCGGATCGATGAAGAGCCAGCCTGGGGTCGAGGAGGTGCGGGGATACCTGGACATCGGGTTCGCGCATCTGGACGCCGGGTCGTCCGAGGAGGAGATCCGCCTCCTGACGCTCAAGGCGTTCATGCCGTTCGGCTTCGGATGGGACACCCGGCTGGGCGACGAGGAGCGCGAGCGGGCGCTCG
>DATEDE010000286.1:0-3626 GCA_035286545.1 Actinomycetota bacterium
ACGTTCCGCGCGATCCTTCGTGTGGACGGTGCCGCCGAGGTCGAGTACCTACGGCATGGGGGACTGCTGCCGATGGTGCTCCGCCAGCTCCTGACCGGCTGATCCGCCGGCTCGCGCGTTGGAGGGCGAGGTGGGCTTTACCGATCATGGCTCACGTCGGTGTGCTCCGTCCGTCCCCACCGTGGCGGGCCACCTGACCCCACCCACGCGAGCGCCCCGGCCCTAGCGTCGGCCCGGGATGGGGCTCTCGGTCGGACTGCCTCGGATGCACCGGGAAGTCAGCGAACGCCGAGACTTCCTGCCCGACCTCGTCGCCTGGCTGGACAGCGCCGGCGTCGGCGAGATCGTCCTGGAGGATGGGTACGGCTCCGGCCTGCCCGTCGCGACGGCGGCCTATGAGCGAGCGTCCCCACGGGCCCGCTTCGCCTCCTACGCGGAGTGCTTCGACACCGACGTCGTCGTCGTGCTCCGCTGCCCCGAGCCCGACGTCTTCTCGCTGATGCGCCCCGACACGGTGTTCGTCTCGATGCTGCACTACCCGACGCGTCCCGAAAGGGTGGAGCGACTGTGCGACCTCGGGGTACACGCGGTCTCGATGGACGCCATCACCGACGAGCGTGGCCGCCGGACCGTCGAGAACCTCGAGGCGGTCGCGTGGACGGGCGTGCGCGAGGCGTTCCGACAGATCCAGGACCGACACCCGCACTTCGACCACCCCAGCCGGCGCCCGCTCCACGTGACCTGCCTGGGCTCGGGCGCCGTCGGGGGCCACGCCATCCACGCCGCCACTCGGTACGGCGACCCGCGTCTACGGGAGGCCCTCGTCGCGAGCAACGTGCCCGGCGTCGAGGTCACGGTCGTGGACTTCGACCTCACCTGGCACGAGGACTACATGCTCGCCCGCCTGGAGACGACCGATCTGCTGATCGACGCGACCCAGCGTCGGGATCCGTCGAGGCCGGTCGTGCCGAACGAGTGGGTCGCCGGGCTCATCCCGGACGCCGTGATCTTGGATCTGGCCGCCGACCCCTACGAGCTCGACGCGGTCCCGCCCGTCGTCAAGGGGATCGAGGGGATCCCGCAGGGGGACCTGGATCGATGGATCTTCCCCGTGGATCACCCGGCGTGGGACGCGCTGGATCCCAGGATCGACACGACGAACCGCCGCCTGGCCCTGTCCTGCTACTCGTGGCCGGGCCTGGATCCCGTTGAGAGCATGCGTGCGTACGGCGCGCAGCTCGAGCCGGTCTTGCGGGTGATCCTCGAGAGGCCGCCCGGCGCCTGGGACCTCGAGGGTCCCGACCACGAGGTGCGGGCCGTCGCCCGCGCGGAGGTATCGAGATGGATGGCCGCGCGCACCTGACGTTCGGCTTCCCACGGATGCACAAGGAGCCGGGGGAGCGGCGGGACTTCCTGCCCGAGCTCGTCACCCTGGTGGCCGACCTGGGTTGCGACGTCGCGGTCGAAGGCGGGATCGGCGCGGACATGGGGTACACCGATCAGGACTACACGTCGCGCTCGCCCTGGGTCCGGATCACCGACGAGGCCACCTGCTACCGCCAGGACGTCGTGGCTGTCCTCCGAGCGCCGATCGGCAAGTTCGACCGGATGCACCGCGGGGCGATCCTTCTCGCGATGCTCCACTTCCCCACGCGGCCGGCTCGCGTGCGGCACCTCGAGATCCTGGGGATCGACGCGATCAGCCTGGACACGATCGTGGACGACGAGGGCCGTCGCATGGTCGTGAACAGCAAGGCGGTCGCTTGGAACGGACTGGAGGCGGCGTTCGAGACGCTCGAGCGCACCTGGCCGGGTCTCACGAGCCCTGGGCGCGAGCCCGTCCGCGTCACCATCATGGGAGCCGGCGAGATCGGCAAGCACGCCGTCGAGGCCGCGACGAAGTACGGTAACGCCGAGCGCTCCGAGCTGCTCACCCGGCGCGGTCTCCCCGGCGTCGAGGTGCTCACGATCGGCCGGAACCTCACCTGCGACGAGGACTACCTGAGCGATCGCCTGAGGGTCACCGACGTCCTGGTCGACGCGACGCAGCGCCACGATCCCTCAGTGCCGCTAGTGCGCAACCGGTGCCTGGCCCTGCTGCCGACACACGCCGTGATCTGCGACCTCGTCGTCGACCCCTATCTCCTCGAGGCCGATCCGCCCACCGTCCGGGGCATCGAGGGGATCCCGCAAGGCAACCTGGACAGGTACATCTTCGACGTGGACGACCCCGCCTGGGACGAGCTCCCACCCGGTGTCCCGACGACGGAGCGTCGTTCGGTAGTGTCCTGCTACTCGTGGCCGGGCGTGCACGCCGAGGGCTGCATGGAGCTCTACGGCAAGCAGCTCGCCCCGCTGCTTGAGGCCCTGGTGGGAAGGGGCGGGATGGAGCATGTCCGGCCCGACGGCTCCTTCCACGAGCGGGCCCTCTACCGAGGGAGCCTGCGGGCGTGGCTGAGCCCGGAGCCGATCCAGATCCTGGTCGAGGCCTGAACGCTACGCCTGAACGCTGCCTGGGATCTCGCGCCAGTCGTACGGACTCGTGAAGTCGACGAGCATCTGCATGTAGTTGGCCCGCGCGTACGCCACCGGATCTGCCACGTTGCGCTGACTCACGCTCCCGCGTGCCTGGGCCACGCTCGCGTACCCGTGCTCCTCGAGCCAGGTCCCAACACCATCGAGGACCACGCCCAGGTGCTCCGGCCCGTTGCGGAACAGGGCGCTCGCCATCATCGTCACGTCGGCGCCGGCGAGGATGAGCTTCACCGCGTCCTCGGCGGTGTGGACGCCGGTGGTCGCCGCCAGCGAGCACGGCACCCGGCCGAACAGGATCGCGATCCAGCGCAGGGGCAGGCGGAGCTCGTCCGACGTCGACAGGTGGAGCGTCGGGTCGACCGAGAGGGTCTCCAGGTCGATGTCGGGCTGCAGGAACCGGTTGAACAGGACGAGGCCGTCGGCGCCGGTCTCCGCGATCCGCCGGGCCATGTTCGCGACCGAGGAGAACGAGGGTCCGACCTTGACCGCGAGCGGGATCGAGACGCTCTCCCGGACCGCCGCGACGAGGTCGAGGTACCGGCGCTCGACCCGCTCGCCCGTCTCGTCGGGATCGGCGGCGATCAGGTACACGTTCAGCTCGAGCGCGTCGGCGCCGGCGTCCTGGATCAGCTTCGCGTAGCGGACCCAGCCGCCCTCGGAGGCGCCGTTCAGCGACCCGATCACGGGGATCGCCAGCTCGCGCTTGCAGGCCTCGAGGTGTCGCAGGTACTCGTCGGGGCCGGTGTTGTACTCCTCGAGTTCGGGGAAGTGCGTGATCGACTCCGCGAAGCTCTCCGTGTTGGCCTCCAGGAGCCGGTGGATCTGGAGCTCCTCGTGCTCGATCTGCTCCTCGAACAGCGACTGCATCACGACTGCCGCCGCGCCGGCATCCTGCAAGCGCTTGAGCATGTCGATCCGCGCCGAGAGCGTCGACGCGCTCGGCACGAGCGGGTTGGCCAGTTCGAGCCCCAGGTACGTCGTCTTGAGGTCCACGCTCACGTCGGCACCTCCCGTTCAACCCCGGCGAGCTGTTCGTACAGGTGCCGGCGTTCCTCGGCGTCGGCCTGCGCCAGGCGCTGGAGCTCGGCGAA
>DATEDE010000287.1:0-8464 GCA_035286545.1 Actinomycetota bacterium
GAGCGACGGGGGACCCGGACAGCACAGGCGGGAAGGGATCATCGTCCCCACCACCCCTGCGGCTCGTGTCCTGATCACCAGATCGATCTCCTACTCGGGAGGTCGGAAATTGCAGGTGCAACTCAACCACGGAGCCCCGAAAGGTGTCAACGGGTTCGGATGGATCGCTTCGTCGCTCTCGGGCGGGCGAGAGGTTGGCCACCTGAAGCCGCCTGCAGTGCGGGGCGGTGGGCAGCTCGAGGTCGCCTAGATTTGCCGGGATGGTGCCTGCGGAGGTGACGGGCCGGGTTACGTGGAAGGGGTCACCGTCGGCAGATGTGCGCCGGTAGCTCAGTGGACAGAGCGGCTGCCTTCTAAGCAGCGGGTCGAAGGTTCGAGTCCTCCCCGGCGCACCTTCGCCGGTCAGAGTGCATGGCCGTCCCAGGTAGGATCCCTCGCCTGTCCCGACGCAGTCGAGCTGCGGGCGACTACGGTGCCACGTACTCGATGTGGAGCAGGGGCGCGGTGGAGGCCCTGCCGTTGTAGGCGACCGCGGTGCGCTTCCCCGACCCGGTGAGGACGATGACCACGGCGTTGCCGCTCGCCCACCCGGGTCGGCCGACGATCTCCTGCACGACGGCCGCGAGCCCGGGGGTGCGTTGATCGGGCCCCGCCTGGCCCACGACCGTCCACGGCTGAGGCGACCACGAAACCGCCACCGACGAGCTCGTACGCGGCCTGGCCGAAACGTTGCGGGTGGTCTTGGCGAACGGCAGGGCGTTGTCACTGGCCTCCCCTGCGAGCGTCAGGGCGGTCGAGGCTGAGCCCGTTTCATCGACCGTGAACTGCAGCCACGCGGCCGTAACCTCGGCACCCCGAGGCACGGCCACCGATCCGAACCGCAAGCCGACGGTCTGGGTGGACTTGTCGAACACCAGCTCCAGGTCGCTGCTGGTCAGGTTCACGGCTCCGGCGGCGTTCTCCTCGGCGTCGTCGTTGCCGGTGGCGACCCGAACCTCCACGACCGTCGGCGCGAGCGGCGTCACCGTCACCATCACCTCATCGGAGCTCGACAGCTCGCCATCGGACGCATCCAGCCGCAGGACGTAGACGCCCGCCAGGTTGAACGACACCGTGGTGTTGACCGCCGCGGCGTTCGCGAAAAGGGCGGTGGCGCCGTCCGGGCCGCTCACCTGCGACCACAGCGTGGACACGATCGGGCCGGGCAGCCCATCGTCGGTCACCGTCCCATCGAGCGACGCGCCCGAGGCGAGGACCACCGTCTGGTCCGGGCCCGCCGATACCACCGGCGCCTGGTTCTGCTGCGGGCCGGGAGGCAGGTACTCGACGTGGAGCAGCGGCGCCGACGCCGCAGCCCCATCGAAGGACTCTCCCACCCGCCGGCCCGACCCGGTCACGATCACCACCAGCGCGTTGCCGCTCACCCAGCCCGGACGATCCACGATCTGCTGCACCACCGCCTTCAGGTCAGGGGTGCGTTGGTTGGCGCTGGCCTGGCCCACGGACGTCCATGCCACTGGCGTCCACGCCACCGCCGGGCCGGTACGGGCCCTTGACGACACGTTGCGGGTCGCGGTCGTGAACGCGGCGGCGTTGTCCGATGCCTCCCCCTCCAGCGTCAAGGACGCGACGTCCGAGCTGGTCTCGTCGACCGTGAACTGCACGTAGGCGCTCGTGACCAGCGCGTTGCGAGGCACCGCGAGTGCCGCGAAGCGCATCCCGACCGTCTGGTTGCTTCCGTCGAACACGAGCTCCAAGTCGCTGCTCGTCAGGTTCACCCCGCCGGAGGTGCTCTCCTCGGCGTCATCCCTGCCGGCCCCGACCCGCACCTCAACCACCGTCGGCGTCGGCTGTGCGTCGTCGTTGGCGATCGTGCCCTGGCCGGAGTTGTCGGCGATGGTGGCTCCGGGAACGCCGGAGGCGCCGGTGAGCACCAGCTGGAAGGTCTCGTCGGTTTCGGGAGCGGTGTCGGGGGTGATCGACACGTCGGCGACCAACGTGGTCGGGCCGGGGAAGGTGAAGGTGAGGGTGCCGCCGGCGGCGGTGAAATCGGTGTCGGGCGTGGCGGTGTCACCCTCGGTGGCGTAGTTGACGTTGAGGGTGCCGATGGCGGGCGGATCCGTCACGGTGACGGGGAAGCTGAACATCGTGGCCGTGGCGGGCGGGTTGCCCTCGGGCGCCGTGACGTCGCCGACCGACACCGTTGGAGGTGGCGCGTCGTCGTTGGTGATGGTGCCCACGCCCGTGTCGTCGGCGATAGTGGCATCGGTCGCGTTGGCGAGCCGGACGAGGAACGCCTCGGCGGGCTCGGAGTCGGTATCGGCGGACACCACCACGTCGACGTTCTGCGTGGCGGAGCCGGGGAAGGTGAAGGTGAGGGTGCCGCTGGCGGCGGTGAAGTCGGTGTCGGCCCTAGCGCTCGCGTCCAGTGTGGCGTACCCCACGGTGATGCTGCCCTCGGTGGGCGGGTTCTCCACGGTGACCGGGAAGCTGAATGTCGTGCCCGTAACGGGCGGGTTGCCCTCGAGCCCGGTGACGTCGCCGATGAACAGCGTGGGAGGCGGCGGGCCGGAGGGCGTGCTCTCGTGCCAGCCCAGATCGGGAGCGGCGCCGTTGTACTCGGCAGGCGCGAGGCTCAGGACCTGCTCGCCTTGGAAGCTGAACGTCGCGGTGCCCGCGTCGATGGCCGGGCTGCCAGGGCTGAGCTCGTAGGCGGCGTCCAGCAGGGGATCGGCGAAGATCGTACCGGCGAGGTCGACGTTGCTGGTCTGGTAGTTGGTGGCGTTGGAGAAGAACAGGTTGTTCGCAGCAACGCTGTTGCCGTCGACGCCCTTCAGCGCCAACAGGTGGCCCTTGAAGATGTTGTTCACGGCGACGAGGTTGTCGCCGCCCGAGATCCCGTGGTTGTTGTCGACGATGGTGTTGTGGAACACGTGGATACGCTCGAGGATGCTCGCGGCCCGGAAGTCCTCGGTCGAGTCCTGATTGTCGAGCAGGCCGATCGCTGCCTTGGTGTTGTTGCGCAGCAGGTTGCGCTCGATCACGAACCGCCGGTTGGTCAGCGTGCTGTAGTCGATGAGCTGGACGGCGTCCTCGCGGCTGCCGAAGATCTCGTTGCCCCGGATGGTCAGCACAGCCGTTTGGGCGATGGTGTCATCCTGGAGGCGGATCTCGATGCCGTCGTTGCCGCTCAGCCCGATGCTGTTGGACTCGAGCAAGAGGTTCTTCGTGAGGTGATCGACGTCGATGCCGTCGTCGCCCGCGCCCTCGATGACGTTCCCGCGAGCGATGCCGCCGGCGCCCCCCTCGAAAGCCAGGAGATCTCCGCCGCCGGGGGTGACGTGATTGTCCTCGATGATCGCAGGACTCCTCAAGGAGACCGTGTCGGCCCCCCGGCTGCGCAGATTGAACCCGACCACGGTCGGGGCCGGGGTCACACCGGACGGGACTGCGATGGCCGAGTTCGTGCCACCGTCGATCACCGTGGTGTTGTTCCGGGGGTCCGCCGCGTCGTACACGCGGGCGCGAAGCGTCACCGCCTTGTCGAGGACCACACCGGCGTAGGCGCCTGGGGCAACGTCGATCAAATCCCCTGGCGACGCGGCGTTGACGGCACCCTGGATGGTCGGGAACGCTTCAGGCACCTGCAGTGTCGCTGCGGCAGCCGGCTGAGGCGCGTACAGCATGGAGGTCAGGACGATGACGGCGGCAGCACCAACATGCCGAGTCTTCCGTAGCGATGGCCTCGAGCCCATCCACCTTCCCCAAATGGATCGCTCGACGATTCCCCATGCTACGTGCCCGGTCAAGTCGTGCTCCAGGTTCGGATGCGTCCCGACGGAGGTTCCTTGGAACCAGCCGGAAGAAGCACCAGGCTCACCTCAACGAATAGGCCCTCAAGGGGCAGGGAGGTGAGCCCGGTGCAGGTCTCAGTGTCGCTCACGCTGCAGGTGCCCTCAACCGCCACGATCGAGGTGATCGAGGAAGCCTGCGTCAAGGCGTCCAGGAAGGCAGCCAGGGACGCCATGAGCGAGCCCTGCCGGCAGATGGAGCACGCCCGCGCACGCCGCTCGAGCAAGACCCGAGGCCGCCGGCCCACGATCCTTACCCGATGCGGCTACCTCACGATCACCCGAGGCCCCTCCCGCAGCCCGGACGGCTCCGAGTACTTCCCGCTTGACGAGCGCCTCGGCCACGCCCCCCACCACGAGGACTCGCCGTACGTGCGTCGACGCGGCTGCGAGCTCGTCGCCTGCCACCCCTACCGGGAGGCGGCAAGACTCCTGTCGGCCGAGCTCGGGACCGGCGTCGACCATCGGGCCATCTGGCGGAGGGTCCAAGCCGACGGCGATGCCAAGCTGAGGGCCCGGGCGCAGCGGGTGAACGCGATGTTCGCCGACGGCTAGGCCCGCCCTCCCCCGACCCGGAAGGTGCCCGCGGCTCTGCACCTGGCCGTGGACGCCACCGGGATCCGCCTGATCGAAGGCGAGGGCGCCTCGGTCAAGCTCGCCGTGGCCTTCACCGGGACCGAGCAGCTCACCGGCGCCAAACACCGTTTGGTGGACCGTCACGTCTTCGCCGACATCTGCGAGCCCGACCCTTCGGCCAGGCTCTCGCCTACGCGCTGGAGCGGACCTATGGAGCCCACCGGATCGGGCGGCTGCTGCTGCTCGCCGACGGGGAGGCCTGGATCAAGCACCTGGCCGATGACTGGTCGCCGACCGCCTGGGACCAGTGCGACTACTGGCACCTCGCCGTGAAGATCCGGGAGTTCTGCTCCCGGGAGGAGCGACTGTTCCGCCGGATGCTTCACCGGGCCCTTCGCTCGCCCCACAGCTCGGGCCGGCAGGTGGAAGGGAGACCCCGACAAGGCAAGGGAGCTCGCCACCTACCTGGCCAACAACGGCGATCACCTGCACACCTACCGGCACATGGGTCCTGGCAGGTGGATGCACGGCTCCGCGCCGGCGGAGAAGCATATCGAGCTCACCGTGAACCGCCGGTTCAAACGCCGAGGCTTTAGGTGGTCCAGGCAGGGCGCCCGCATCCTGCTCGCGATCCGACTGGAGGTGATCGCCGCCAGGTAGCCGCTCGGCTGACCCGCCTCCCCCCGCCGGCTGACCCCACCATCGGGCAGATGGACGCGGAGGCCAGGGAGGCACATCATCACCGACGACCTGGGTGAGCCTGAGGGACCTACATCGGGACGCTTAGGATCGAGGCGGGTTCGAGATCAGAAGTACCCGAGGGCGGCCTTGGCCTCTTCGGACATCATGTCGGGGCTCCAGGCAGGGCGCAGGACCATCTCTGGCTCGACGGAGGAGACGCCGGGCATGCCGGCCAGGAACGACTCCATCTGGTGCTCGATCAGCGGTCCGATCGGGCAGCCCATGGTCGTGAGGGTGTAATCGATGTGCACGACCCCCTGCTCGGTGACCTCAACGTCGTAGACGAGGCCGAGGTCGACGATGTTGATGCCGAGCTCGGGGTCGATGACGTGCTTGAGAGCGTCCAGGACCTGCTCCTGGGTGGGGAGCCCCGCCCCCCCGCTCACGCTGGTCACAGGCAGGGTTTCATCGGCGGTCGACTCGTGTGTGGCCGTCTCGTCCATCGGAAATACACCCTTCGGGGAAGGTGAGCCTCTATCCTAGAGGACACTTGGCTGCCGATACCTATTCCATGGAGCCCATGGCCATCCGCATCCTGATCGTCGATGACCACCCGGTCACCCGCGAGGGGCTGCACGCCGCGCTGGACCTCGAGAACGACGTCGTCATCGTGGGCGAGGCCGAGAGCGGCGAGGCGGCGATCGAGAAGGCCGGGGAGCTCACGCCGGACGTGGTCTTCATGGACGTTCGGATGCCGGGGATGAGCGGCATCGAGGCGACGAAGGCGATCCGCAAGGCCTCCCCGGAGACCCGAGTGATCCTGTTCACCGTGGACGAGTCCCGCGCCTCGATCTCCGAGGCGATCCAGGCCGGGGTCTCGGGGTACCTCCTGAAGGACGCCTCCGCGGAGGAGCTCGTGAACGCCGCCCGACTAGCGCTTGAGGGTAAGGCCGTGATCCACCCGCAGCTGACGCGGGCCTTCATCGAGGAGGTCCAGCTCGCGGAGAAGCGGGTTGACGCGACGCCGCTGTCCAAGCGCGAGAAGGAGATCCTCCAGAAGGTCGCCTACGGCGCCACCACGCGGGAGGTCGCCCACGACCTCGGGATAAGCCCCCACACCGTGAAGACCCACCTGGAGCGGATCTTCGAGAAGCTGGGTGCCAACGACCGCGCCCAGGCGGTCGCCATCGCGATCCGAAGCGGCCTGGTCGAGTAGCTAGCGCCAGAACATCTTCCTAGGCCGCCCGGCCTACCCGCCCCGTCCCCCGGGCTCAACCCGCCACAGGCACGGCCGATACCTGGAACACGATGCCCACGAAGGTACTGCTGTGCGACACGCCCGACGGCCTCGCACAGCTTCAGTACACCCTGATGAAGTCCGGGGCGGCGCTGGAGCTCGAGGTAGTCACCGACGGCTTCCGCGCCGTCGAGGTCGCCGCGCGAACCCAGCCCGAGATCGTCGTCACAGAGATCGGCTTGGAGGGGCTTGCCGGCGGCGAACTGGTCCGTCGCCTGGTCGCTACGGTGCCCGAGACCTCGGTGATCTGCTGGACGAACGCGCCCTCACCGCTGCTCGCGGCCGAGATGCTCGCGGCGGGCGCGTCCGCCTACGTCTTGAAGAACGACGGTCCCGACGGCGTGTTCCGAGCTATGCGTGCGGTGCACGCTGGCAACGTCGCCCTAAGCCCGACGGTCGCCACTCAGGTGGCCGAGCGCCTCACGAGCGAGTCCACCCAGCGGAGCGAGCTCGAGGCCGCACTCGCCGAGGTGTCCTCCGAGCTCGAATCGCTCACGAGCGCGAAGGCCGACTTCCTGGCCAACGTCTCGCACGAGCTCCGGACGCCTGTGACCGTCGCCAAGGGGATCGCCTACGTGCTCAAGAACCGTGGCATCCCCGAGGAGGAGCAGCAGGAGTTCCTGGGACAGCTGGAGGCCTCACTCGACAAGCTCATGATGCTGGTCGACGAGATGCTCACGATCGCCGACCTGGACCGGGGAACGCTCACTCTCAAACTCGACCAGGTCGACCTCGCGCCGGTGCTCGCGCACGTCGCCGACGAGATCGGTCGCCAGTATCTGAGCGTCGAGATCGTGCGCGAGATCCCCGAGGCGCTCACCGGCGCGGCGGACCCGGTGCGGTTCGCCGAGATCGTGCGCCAGCTGCTCGACAACGCCTGTCGTTACACCGGAGAGGGGATGCCGGTGATCCTGAAGGGCCGAGCGATGGACGAGGGCGTGGTCGTCTCGGTCACCGACGGCGGCGAGGGCATGCAGCGCGAAACCGTGTCGAAGGCCTTCGACGAACCGTTCGCCGCGGGCGAGGACATCCTGCGCAAGGAGCGCGCCGGGGCCGGCGTGGGTCTGCACATGGCCCGTCAACTCGTGTTGCAGCACGGCGGGATCATGTGGGCCGACCCGCTCCCCGCAGGCGGGACGCGGGTATCCTTCGTGATCCCCACTCGTCCCGGAGAGCGCGCCGTCCGACCTCGGCTCGCCGACCCGTCGCTCCCCACCCGGCCGGATGTGGACCCAGCCGATGAGCAGCCGGCGAACGTAGTGCAGCTACCTCAGCGCAACTCGAACACGACCTCCTCATAGGTCCGGACCGAGCGCGCATGCAGTCGAAGGTTCGACCACAGCTCCGCGGCCTCGCCCCCGGTGAAATCGCGCTCTTCGATCGGCACCTGCTCGAGGAGTAGCGTCGGCACCCCCGCTCGAGCCGCCTCGAGCGCGAGACGCAGGTTCGCGACGTTGCCCGGCCCGAACGGCGCGTCGCACACCACGAGCAGATCGGCCTCGCGCATCAACGGACTTACGGCGTCCTCGGCCTCCCGATCCACCTGCGAGAACGGGGGAACGCTCACGCGCAACAGGTTGAGGCGCTCGGCCGCGTTCGCGTCCGTGTCCGAGGCGTGCAGGACGCCCACGGACACGTCGTAGCCGGCTTCGGCGAGGATCCGCATGATGCGCGCCCCACGACCCGCACCGCCGATGACATGAGCGCGGCGCCCGAGCGGTGCCGCCGGTTCGGTCGGCACGGTGAGATGGACCGCGGGCCGACCGGTCGAAGCGTCGGTCGTCACGTCAGCCTCGACCCCGTAGACCTCCCGCAGTAGATCGGCGGTAACCACCTCCTCGGGCGAGCCGGTCGCCACCACCCGGCCGTGGTCGATCGCGATCAGCCGGTCACAGGTGGCCGCGGCGACGTTCAGGTCGTGGTGGATCGCGAGCACCGCGGTTCCCTCGCGTTCGGCCAGGTGACGGACGATCGCGAGGACGTCCAGGACGTGCCGAACGTCCAGGTGCGTGGTCGGCTCGTCGAGCAGCATGAGTGGCGCACCCTGGGCGAGCGCCTG
>DATEDE010000288.1:0-8361 GCA_035286545.1 Actinomycetota bacterium
AGCAACCCGTGAACTTCGTGGCCTGATGTGCGGTGAATCCCTCCATAGGAACGCGCGCCCTCCGAGACGTTCTCCCTCACGACACCAACGCGGTTCCGTCGGCGTGTCGAGGGGAAGTCTCGACGTTCGGTCGACGGCCAAGCCCCGGGGAAGGTGACGCCAGTTGTACTCCAGCGGCGCGTTAGGTGGCAAGCGGGGAGGGACGTCGTGACGAAGTTTTCGCCCATCGCGACTTCGAACGCCTATCGGGCGCGCGAACGCTAGGACTCGGGGGGTGGAGGCTGCTGCGAGCGGAACTTGCTCGCGAGTCGCGCGAGCAACCCGGTGACCGAGAACCGCCCAGATTGCTGTTGCATCGCCCGCACCTGGTCACGCCCCAGCTGCTTGAGGTACCGGTAGATGACCAGCGAGGACGCGAGCATCACGCCGAAACCGGTCGCGGCGATCCACAGCGAGACGGGGAAGGCCATCAGCATGAAGAACCCGGCGAGGAAGGCCAACAGCGACCAGCGGATCCGCCGGGCGATGTGTGAGTAAAGGGACGTGCGGCCGACTGCCTCCGCGAGGCGGGGATCTTCCTGGGCGAGACGCTCCTCGATCTCGTCGAGGATCCGCTGCTCGTCGGGTGACAGTGGCATGGGGCTCCCTGGTCCTCGGGCGGTTCGTCTGCCCCGATTATAGGAACGACCTCGGCTACGGGAGAAGGGGGCCGGGCCGGATGTCCTCGGCGTGCCTCACCGGCGGTTCCGATGGCGATCCAGTAGAGCAGCGGGCATCGCCGTGCCGCGTCCGAAACGGCGCTCGATCCGGTCGACCGCCCGCTCCACGTCCCCCCATCGCTCCCCCCGGAGCAGCGCGAGCTGATCCTGACCGGCGGGCACCAGCCCCGTCGCGACCACTCCCAGCAGCCGGACCCGGCGCCGGGCGCCCGGGAGGACCCGGAAGAGCTCGCCGACCACCTGGTACATATCGGCGGCGACGTCGGTGGGACCGGTGAGCGTCCTGGAGCGAGTAAGGTTCGTGAAGTTAGCCAGGCGGATCTTGAGCGTGATCGTTCGCGCCTGGTAGCCGTCCTCGCGCAGCCGAGCGGCCACCTTCTGGGACAGGGCGAGGGCCTCACGCAGGAGCTCGCGCTCGTCGTCGAGATCGCGGTCGAAGGTCTCCTCATGGCTGACCGACTTCGGCGCCTCGTACGGCACGACCGGCCGCTGGTCCATGCCGAGGGCAAGATCGATCAGGTCGGCGGCGTGCTGCTCGCCTATCAGGCGGCCGAGCACGGAGGGTGGCGTCCGGGCGAGGTCGCCCACGGTGCGGACCCCCAGCCTCGAGAGCGTCTCGCCGGTCTTCTCCCCCACCCCCCAGAGTGCGCGCACCGGCAGGGGATCCAGGAACGCGTGCACCCCGTCGGCCGTCACGACGACCAGGCCGTCGGGCTTGGCGGCCTCCGAGGCGAGCTTGGCGACGAGCTTGCTGGACGCCACGCCCACGGAGCATGAGACCCCGACCTCGCTCAGAACCTCTTGACGAACCTTCACGGCTATAGCCTCGGGCTCGCCGAAGAGCCGGGTGGCACCGGAGACGTCCAGGAACGCCTCGTCCAGCGAGATCGGCTCGACGAGGGGGGTGACGGCCAGCAGGACCTCGCGGAAGCGGTTGGAGTGCGCCTTGTAGGCCTCGAAGTCCGGCGCCACGAACACGGCATCGGGGCACAGCCGTCGGGCGCGCACCGCCGGCATCGCGCTCCGGATCCCGTAGGTCCGAGCCTCGTAGGACGCCGACATGACGACGCCGCGCGTCCCGGCCCCGCCGACGATCACCGGGCGCCCCGCGAGGCTCGGGTCCTTCAGCACCTCGACCGAGGCGTAGAACGCGTCCAGGTCGACGTGCAGGATCGGCTCGGGAACGGCGGTCCGGGTCACGTCCCGCGAGCGTACCCCCGCCCGGCTCATCGCCCCGCCGAACCCGGGCTGGAGTGCCACAGCTTGCGCGGGACAGCCATCCCGGGCGCCGGCCCCTCGTGCGCCAGAGCCTCGGCCAGCCGCCCCTGCAGCCGAGCACGATGGAGCGCCGTCAGGTCCCACACGTCCTCGGCGACCACGCTCACGCCCTTCACGCCGGTCCGCCGCACCGTCCCGAGCACCGCCAGCAGGAACGAGCCGAACACCGTCCGCGCCACCTTGGGCTGCACGCTCTCGAACACCGTGACCTCGACCGGCCCGGTCGCGTCATCAAGCGTCAGGAAGATGATCCGCTGCCCGCTCCTGATCGCCGGCGTCTGCGACGCCACCTTCACCCCCGCCACCATCACCCGAGCATCCGCCCGACACCGCCTCAGATCACGCGTCCTCGTCACCGCTAGATCCGCAAGCAGCGGCTCGAAGAACGACACGAGGTGCCTAGACGCGTCCAACCCCAGCACCTCGAGCTCCGCCCGAACCCTCTCCGCGTCCGTGTACTCCGGCAAAGGCCCCAAGGACGCCACCGGCGCCGATACGTCGAACGCCAGCTGATCCCCTTCGCGCTGAGGCGCCGTGGTCATAGCGACGTACAGCCGGTCCCGCCGCGTCCCGCTAGGCAGGGCATCGAACGCTCCCGCGTGCGCGAGCGCCTCCACGACAGGCTTGGACACGGCGGCCCGCCGAAGGAAGTCCCCCACGTCCCGGAACGGCCGCGCCGAGCGTGCCTGCAAGATCGACCTGACCTCGGCATCCGAGATCCCGTGCACATCCTGCAGAGCCAACCGGATGCCGTACGGAGCGACCACGGCGACGGCGCGCGGGGAGGGGTCCGGTCTGGGCGTCGACGAGGCCGCCGGAAGCCCCCGTGGTGCGCGACCACGCACAGCGGTCCGAGCAGCCCGGACCGGTGCCCCGACCTCAGCGCCCCCCCCAACGCCGGGAACCGCCTCGACCACGTACTCGGGCTCGCTGCGGTTAACGTCCAGCGGCAGGATCTCGATGCCGTGCGCCCGAGCGTCCTGCAGGATCAGGCGACGTGGATACATCCCGGGGTCGTGCGTGAGGACGCCGGCGAGGAAGTGCGCCGGGTAGTGGGCCTTCAGCCAGGCGGATTGATACGTCGGGACGGCGAAGGCGGCCGCGTGGGCCTTGCAGAAGCCGAAGCTCGCGAACTCGGCTACGGCGGTCCAGGTGCGCTCGGCGACATCCGGATCCACGCCGCGGGTCGTGGCTCGCTCGAGGAAGTCGGCGCGGAAGGCCGGGAGCAGGTCTTCTCGGTCCAGGTGGCGGCGGATGTGGTCGGCGTACGTCAGGTCGTAGCCGGCCATCGCCGCGAGGGTCCGGATGACCTGCTCGTGGTAGACGATCACGCCGAAGGTCTCGCGCAGGGCGGGACGCAGCGCCGGATGCGCGTAGGTGGGGGTCTGCATGCCGGCGCGGCGGCGGAGGTAGGGGTTGATCATGTCCGACTTCACGGGGCCGGGGCGGAACAGGGAGATGTCGGCGATCAGGTCCTCCCAGCGGGTGGGCTGGAGCTTCTGCAGGAGTTCGCGCTGGCCCGGGGACTCGATCTGGAAACAGCCGAGGGTGTCCGAGGCGCGGATCAGCTCGAACGTGGGCTCGTCGTCCAGGTCGATCTCGTCGAGGTCGACCTTGGTGTGCTCGGTGCGGGCGATCTCGTCCAGGGCGTGGCGCATCGAGGAGAGCATCCGAACGCCCAGGACGTCGAGCTTGAGGTACCCGAGGAGCTCGACGTCGTCCTTGTCCGCCTGGATCATCCGGTAGCCCTGGAACGAGCGCTCGAGCGGGACACGACGGACCAGGTCGTCGTCGGAGATCACGATGCCGCACGGATGCAGCGCGATGTGTCGGGGGAAGCCGTCCAGGCGCTCGGCCACGCGGAACAGGTGCTCGAGCTGGCCGGCGTTCAGGTTGGAGCCCGCGAGCTCGGGCAGGCGCTCTATCGCGACGCGCAGGTCCTGGGCGCCGATGTGCGGGAAGGACTTGGCGACTACGTCCACCTCGGGCTCGGGCAGACCCAGGGCCTTGCCGACCTCGCGCACGGCCGCGCGGGCGCGGTAGGTGTCGATCATCGCGACGCACGCGCACCGATCGTCGCCGTAGCGCGAAAGCACCATGTCGTAGACGTCCTCGCGCCGGGCGGACTCGACGTCGACGTCGATGTCCGGCGGCTCGGCGCGCATCGGGTTCATGAACCGCTCGAACGCCAGGTCGTGTCGCACCGCGTCGACGTCGGAGATCCCGATCAGATAGCACACGAGCGATCCCGCCGCGCTCCCCCGGCACGCGCAGCGGATCCCCATCGCCTTCACGTCGGCGACGATATCGGCCACGGTCAGGAAGTACGCCGAGAACCCGAGCCGATGGATCATCGCGAGCTCGTGGTTCAGCCGGTCCTTCACGCGCGCGGTCGGCTTCATCCCGCGGCGATCGAGGCCGCGCCAGCACCGTTCGGCCAGGATGGATGACGCGCTCCGGCCGGGCGGCGTGGGGAAGTCGGGGAAGCGCACGCGGCGCAGATCGAGATCGAGGTCGCACGACTCGGCGATCTCGGCGCTCGCGGTTAGCAGGTCGGGGCGCTCGGCGAACAGCGCGCGCATCTCGGCCGCAGGTTTCAGCCAGCCCTCGGCGTTGCGGCGACTGACGTTCGTGCGGCTGATCGGGACGAGCTCGCGCATGCACTCGAGCGCGTCGGCCAGGAACGCGTCCTGCGGCACGAGGTAGCGGACGGGGTTGGTCGCGACGGCGCGGACCTCGGCGCGCTCGGCCAGCCGCAGGAGCGATCGGACACGCCGCGCCGAGTCCTCTTCGAGCGTGTGCTGGATCCCGACATGCGCGCGGTCGCCGAACGCGTCGCGGAAGGGCTCGAGCGCGCGCCGGCCGGCGTCCACACGCCCCGCGAGGGCGAGCGCCCCCGGCGGGGAGTCCGGACCGAGGACCGCGACCAGCCCGCCCGCGTGCGCGCAGATCTGTTCGGGTGTGAGCGAGGGATCGCCGCGCTCGCCGAGCGTGTGCGCGTCGGTGACGAGGCGGCACAGGTTCGCGTAGCCCGCGTCGTCCCGGGCGAGGAGCAGGACGGAGGCGTCCTTCGTCGTGCGACCGCTCCTCGGCAGGGGCAGGGTCCCGGGCGCACGAAGCGTGAGCGAGGCGCCGAGGATCGGCCGGACCCCTTCGCGCTCACACGCGGCGACGAACCGCGCCGCGCCGTAGAGCCCGTCCCGGTCCGCGAGCGCGACCGCCGGCATCCCGAGCTCGGCCGCCCGCCGCGCGAGGTGCTCGGGCGAGAACGCCCCCTCCTTCAGCGAGAAGTACGACCGGACGTCGAAGTGCACGTACGGACTCATACCGAGCACCCGGCTACCCTTCGGTCATGGCGTCGCCGTGGGATCCGAAGGCGAAGCTCCGCGATGTCGACCTCCCTCGGCTGCCGGTCGAACTGGGTCGACAACTCCGGCGCGTGGAGCCATCCAAGGACCGCGGCTTCGAGTACCGCCCGTGTCAGGTCGTCCTTCGAACGGGCGAGGTCGTGGATCGCGTCTACGTTTCCGATGCGCGCTCGTACATCAACCGCTCCGGGAGCTGGCCGTGGGAAGCGACCGGGGTGTTGTACATCCCGATCGCCGAGATCTCGGAGATCCGCCCGAGCCCCTCGCGGATACCTGCTCGGTTCGCGAACGAGATGTACCGAGCGGGTGAATCGGGTATGGGGTATTTCGTCTACACGCTGGTCCTTCGCGATGGCCGGCGTCTTCCGTACGTGACCGGGGCGGTCGACTTTCCGAATCTCCCCCGCGGCGTCAGCCCCGCTCACATCGTGGACCTCCTCCCCCACGTCGGTCGCAGCGAACTCCAGCCCGAGGGACACTGGACGGACGACCCCCATCAGCAGGGTGCCGACTACCACTGGTCGCTCTACCGGACGTAGGGACCACTCTGCCGGGTCATCGCCCTGTTCTGTGATGGTGATCGCATGGAGTGTCATCATCCGGTCGTGATCCGCACCCAGATCCAGCTCACCGAGGAGCAGGCCGCCCGGCTCGAAGGCATCGCCGCCGAGCGTGGCGTTTCGATCGCCGAGGTGATCCGCGAAGCCGTCGATCGCATCCTCGATCGCGACGATCGCGCCAAGCGGTTCGAACGAGCGATCAGGGCTCTCCGAGAGAGCCACTTCCACGACATCGAAGGGAAGATGGACGTGAGCGTCAGGCACGACGAGTACCTCGCAGACATCTCCGAAGCCGACTTCAGGAAGAGATGATCGTCGTGCGCGAGGGGTTCGAGACGGTTCCGTAGCCAGTTCAGCCAGCGGTGCCCGGACGGCGCGACTCGATCTCGGCGGCGAGCGCGTCGGCGCTCGGGCGGTCGCCGAACCTGAAGCCGCTCGACAGCTGCTGTCCGTCGAGCGCCCACGCCACCTTCACGACCGGCCTGCCGGCGTTCCAGGTACCCGCGTGCTTGGTGCCGATCAAGACACCGGTCACGAGACCGAGCGGGATTCGAGTGTGGTGCTTCGTAAGGGCGCGGTGGAACCGGAGTTCGCCGTCCTCGAACCAGTACTTGCCGTTGCCGCGCGCGGAGAACCCCGGCGCTCGGTAGCGCTTCCACCACTTCCCGGCGACCTCGGTCCCGAGGTACTGGGCCGAACCGGATGGCTCGCGCTCGCTCACCGAGCCACCCCCTCAGCGCTCCCAGATCGCCGGGTCGTGCGCGAAGTGCACCCGGATCGGTTCGAGCGATCGCAGTCGCTCCACCGAGCTCGCGTACCCGGGGTCGCGCGCGGCCGAGGCGCCCGAGGCCGAGGGCTCCGTCGCGCCCTCCCACTCGAGGCGCGACTGCAGCGCCTGGCCGGCGAGCACCACGATCCCCTCCGGCGTATCGAGCACGAGCGATTGGTGGCCCGCCGTGTGCCCGGCCGTCGCGATCAGGCGGATCCCCGGCGCGGCCTCGGTCTCGCCGTCGAGGACCTCGTACGTCAACCCCGGCGCGTCGATCCACGCGGGGACCGTGTAGTCGGGCTCGTGCAGCATGGCCCACTCGGCGCGTTGCACGAAGATCCGCACACACTTCAGGCGGACGTTCTGCCCGGTGTGGTCGAAGAGCAGTTGGCAGTTGGCGGCGCCGGTCACGTCGGCGAGCGCGATCCCATGCTCGCCGAGCACGTCCTCGATCGGCGAGACGCGCGGCGAGAACGTCGACTCGACCTCGGCGTCGCCGAACCCGACCCCGTTGTCGAACAGGAAGACCCCGTCCCGGTGGATCACGGCGTGCGCGTACGACGGCCACTACTCCCGCCCGAGCAGCTCCCGCTCGTCCGGCGGCAGGCGCAGCTCGGAGATCAGGAACGGGGCGACGCGGACCTCGGGCACGGCCGGCATCTAATCCCACAGCCGCTCCATGTGCCAGCGGTCGGCCAGGCGGTCGTGGTACAGGTCCCAGACCGCGCCGCCGCGAGCCTCGACCCGCCAGTACTCGCGGTCGCGGCCGTCGGCCCACCAGCGGCCCTCGATCCTCCACCTGCCGATCACGTCGACCACCTCGTACCGCCGGCCCCGCCACACGAACGCCGAGGGCATCCCGGCGTCTCGCTCGACCCGGACCTGCACGGCCTCGTCGTAGCGCTTGGACATCTGCGCGCCTCCCCGGACGACCACCCCCTCGAGGTCTGTGAACCGAACATATGTTCGAGAGGGAGGGTGACTGTACGCCCGGGGTCCGACAGCGGTCAAGCCCGGGTATCGTCCCTGGTCAGAGGCCTGGTTCGCGCAGGTGGTACCACTCGCGGTGGTACGTGCACCGGCCCTGCTCGTCGAAGTCGCAGACCAGGATGCCGTCCATCTGGACCCGACCCTGCCCCTCCTCGAACGAGACCTCGAAGTGGGCGATACCGCGCTCCCCCGCCGCCGCAAGCGGCTCGAACTTCATCCGGAGCCCTGGTTGCGCGCCGCCCTGCACCCAGCGGCGGACGATCTCCTCCCGCCCCTGCGCCTCCTCGCTGAAGGGCCCGTAGGAGTAGACGGCGTCCTCGGCGAACAGCGCGGTCACCTCGTTCGGGTCGTTAGAGGCCCACGCCGCGAAGTACCGCTCGAGCCAGCCGGCGAACGCGTCGAGATCCATCCCCCGCATCGTAGGCTTCCGGCCGATGGCCGGTCCCGACGCCCTGGTGGTCTGCGTCCCGAACTTCAGCGAGGGCCGTCGAGCCGAGGTCATCGACGCCATCTGCGACGCCCTTTCGAGCGTCCCAGGCGCGCGCCTGGTCTACCGCCAGGCCGATCCCGAGCACCACCGCCTGGACACGACGATCGTCGGAACGCCCGAGGCCGTCCGCCGCGCGGCGCTTGCCGGCGCCGCGACGGCCATCGATCTGATCGACATGACCGAGCAC
>DATEDE010000289.1:0-4942 GCA_035286545.1 Actinomycetota bacterium
TGCTGCTCTTCATGGGCGGCGGGACCGACGCGATCCCGATCATCGGCGACGTCGGACCCGATGACTCCGTGCCCGCCTTCGACTTCAAGACGAAGAAGGCCGTCGGCATCGCGACGGTCGCCGGGTTCGACAAGGAGGCGCTCGAGGCGAGCGCCGTCCGGGTCGGCGTCGAGATCACGCCTGCCATCGACGAGCTCTTCACGAACGCGTTCCTGGACCCGTCGAACTGGCGCGAAGGCGACTACGAGGAGGTCTTCGAGGCGTTCGCGCCGATCTCGGTCGCCTCGGCGCAGCGGAGCGTCGAGGCGATCACGCTCGGGACGACCGCCGGCGACCTGTTCGAAGACGTGGAGCCCGACAAGGGAAGCCTGGAGTACCGCGTGCTCTTCGATGAGGAGGGCAACCCCGAGACCGCAGTCGTCCGGTACAGGTTCTACGCGACCGCCGAGCGCAAGGACGGCACCTACCTAGGGATCGTCAGCCACGGCCAGCTCTTCCTGTCCGACATCGACGGCTGGAGGATCACCGCCTTCGACTTCATCCGCGCGGACCGTGAGGCAGAGCCGCCGGTGACCACGGGCGCGACCGGAGCCTCCGGTGGGACCGCGACATCCGGGGCGAGCGGGAGCTCATGACCGCTGCCGCCGTCCGCCGACGTGCTGCTCTTCTCGCCGCCTTCCTGGTGGCGTGGGTAGCGGGGTCGGTGCTCGGTGCCGGCGAGCACGAAACCGCCGGCGCGAACCCGCTGTTCCAGATCGAGCCGGCGCATGCAGAGTTCGTCCCGACGCTGAACAGCGACGAGCCGATCTTCGTCCTGGTGATCGGCTCGGACGCCCGGCCCGACCAGGAGGTCAACAGCCAGCGCGCGGACTCGCTTCACATCGTCGCGCTCAATCCCGCGGCGGGCAAGGCGACCGTCGTCGGCATCCCGCGCGACTCCTACGTTCCGATCCCTGACTACGGCATGAACAAGATCAACGCTGCGCTCGCGATGGGCGGCCCCGAGCTCGTCGTCCGAACCATCGAGGAGCTCACCGGGATCACGATGGACTACTGGGCCATCACCGGATTCGACGGCTTCCGGGCGATGGTGGATCAGATCGACGGCCTGGTGGTCGACGTGCCGTTCGCACTGAACGATGCGGCGGCCCAGGCCTTCTTCGAGCCCGGCGTGCAGCGACTGGATGGCGACAACGCGCTCGCGTTGGCCCGGGACCGCCACGATCTGCCGGCGGGCGACTTCGGACGCTCGGAGAACCAGGGCCTGCTCATGGTCTCGGCGCTCGCGCAGCTGCGCAAGGAGTTCACGCAGGATCCCAGCCGACTGCTCGATTGGCTCGGCGCGTTCACCCGCAATGCCCAGACGACCGTTCCGCTAGACGAGCTCGTGAACCTCGCCTTCACGGGGACGGCGATCATCCACAAGAGGGTGGTCAACATCGTGCTGCCCGGCGGCTCGGGAAGCGCGGGGACCCTCTCGGTCGTGCAGCTCGACCAGGCTGTCCTGCAGGCGATCTCGACGGACCTGGCCGACGACGGGCTCCTGAAGAAGGGGAACATCCCGCCCTCGCCGAACGCCCCTCTGCTCGAAAGCGAGTGACCACCCGACCCCGAGACGTCTGCTAGCGTCCCGCCGTGCCCTCGCTGAGCGACGATCTCTCCGATGTCCACCCGGCCCGACAGGGGCTGAGCGTCGGACTCGCGATCGGCGCCACGGCCCCCGCCCTGTTGATCCGTGCCCTCGACCTCGAGACCACGCACGCGCTCGAGGCGCTGTTCTTCGGCCTCGCGATCGTGGGAGCCGCGTTCATGCTGTCGTGGGCCGCCGAGGTCGCCCAGCTCGACATCTCGGCGGGCTTGGCGATCGCCGTGCTCGCGTTCATCGCCGTGCTGCCCGAGTACGCGGTCGACATGGTCTTCGCGTACAAGGGCGGTCAGGCCGTGGCGCAGTACGGGGATGCCTGTCATCCGCCGGGCGTGAGCGGCGAGGACGTGTGCTCGCTCGCCCTGGCTAACATGACCGGCGCGAACCGGCTCCTGATCGGCATCGGGTGGTCGATGGTGGTCTTCATCGCGGCCTACCGCTCGCGCAAGCGGCCGCCGGTGATGAACGAGATCCGGCTGGAGCGTTCGCACTCGGTCGAGGTCTCGTTCCTCGCCCTCGCGACGGTGTACTCCCTCACCTTGCCGCTGAAGGATCACATCACGATCGTGGACTCGATCGTGCTCGTCGGGATCTTCGTGGCCTACACGGTTCGGATCTCGCGGGCCCCGGCGGAGGAGCCGCATCTGGTGGGTCCGGCGCGCCTGATCGGCGGGTTCCGGACCAGGAGGCGACGGGTCGCCGTCGTCTCGATGTTCGCGTTCTCGGCCACCGTGATCCTGTTGTCCGCGGAGACGTTCGCCGAGGCGCTCGTCGCGACCGGGCAGGAGTTCGGCATCAGCGAGTTCCTGCTGGTCCAGTGGCTCGCGCCCCTCGCTTCGGAGGCGCCCGAGCTGCTGATCGCCGGCCTGTACGCGTGGCGCCTCAGCACGAATGCGGCGCTCGGCACCCTGGTCTCGAGCAAGGTCAACCAGTGGACGCTGCTCGTCGGCACGCTGCCGATCGTGTTCTCGATCGGGCTCGGGCAGATCGGCGGGCTACCTATCGACGCCCACCAGCGCGGGGAGCTGTTCCTGACCGCGGCGCAGTCGTTCTTCGCGCTCGCGGTCCTGTCCACGCTCTCGATCAGCCTGAAGGAGGCCGGCCTTCTCTTCGGCCTGTTCTGGGCGCAGTTCATCATCGGAGCGCTGGTGCCCGAGTCGGCGGGGAACGTCGAGCTCGTCGCCGTGGGTCTGGCATACATGACGCTGGGCCTCGTGATCTTCACCCGTGAGCGCCGGTTGATCGGCCCGCTCCTTCGCGACGGGTTCCGCACCTCGTACAAGGACCTGAGCTCGGCCGAGGCCGTCGGCGAGTAGCGCCCCGGCTACCATCAACCGGTGGATCCCCTCGCGTTCCTCGGGTCGCTCGACGCGCAGGACTCGCTCGTCCACGTGCGCGAGCTCCCGGCCCGGACCGTCGAGCCCGAGCCGTTCCCGAGCGGCCTGCCGGAGATCGTGCGGCAGCGCCTCGGGCTGATCGGCGTGACCGGGTTGTTCGCGCACCAGCGGCGGGCGCTCGAGCTCGTGCGGTCGGGCTCCAACGTGATCGTCGCGACCGGGACCGCGAGCGGCAAGACGCTGGTGTACGACCTCGCGTTCGCGGCCGAGGCTGTGGACGGCACTAAGGCCACCGCGCTGTACCTGTTCCCGACGAAGGCGCTCGCGCGCGATCAGCTCCGCCAGGTCCGCGAGCTGAAGCTGCCGCAGCTCCGCGCCGGTGTGTACGACGGCGACACGCCCAAGGCCGAACGCCCCGTGATCCGGCGCAACGCGAACCTCGTGCTGACGAACCCCGACATGCTCCACGCGTCGATCCTGCCGGACCACCCGCGGTGGGCCGACTTCTTCCTGCGCCTGTCGCTCGTGGTCGTGGACGAGGCGCACGTGTTCCGCGGCGTGTTCGGCTCGCACGTCGCGCACGTGCTGCGGCGGCTGCGCCGCCTCGTCGCGCACTACGGCGGCTCACCGCGGTGGGTGCTCGCGAGCGCCACGATAGGCAACCCGGCCGAGCTCGCCGAGCGCCTCGTGGGCGAGCCGTTCCAGGCCGTGACCGAGGACGCGTCGCCGAGCGGCGGGAAGACCTTCGCGCTTTGGAACCCGCCGGTGATAGACGAGGAGTCCGGCGCTCGGCGCAGCGCGCTCTCGGACGCGTCGTTCCTGATGGCGCGCCTGGCCGAGGCGGGAGTGAAGTCGATCGGGTTCGCGCGCTCGCGGCGCGCGGCCGAGCTCCTGGCCGAGTTCACCCGCCGCGACCTGGACGCCGAGCTGCGCTCGCGAGTGAAGGCGTACCGCGCCGGGTACCTGGCCGAGGACCGACGCGAGCTCGAGAGGCAGCTCGCGGACGACGAGCTCGTCGCGGTGGCCTCGACGAACGCGCTCGAGCTCGGGATCGACATCGGGACGCTCGACGCCGCGCTGCTGGTCGGCTACCCGGGTACCCGCGCCTCGATGTGGCAGCAGGCCGGGCGCGCGGGCCGGCGCGCCGACGGCTCGCTCGCGGTGCTCGTCGCGCAGGATGACCCGCTGGACCAGTTCCTCGTGTCGCACCCGGCAGACCTGTTCGACCGTCCGCCGGAGGCCGCGGTCATCGATCCGTCGAACCGCTTCGTGCTCGAGCCCCACCTGCGCTGCGCGGCCCGCGAGCACCCGCTGTCCGAAGACGAGGTGCGCACCTTCTGGCCCGGCGCCGACGAGACGATCGAGCGGCTGGTCGAGGGCGGTGAGCTCCGCCGCCGTCGCGACCTCCTGCACCACGCGGGTCGCGGGTCGCCGCACCGGCAGGTCGACATCCGCAGCACCGGCGGACGGACGTTCTCGATCGTGATCGAGGAGACCGGCGAGCTGCTCGGCACCGTCGACGGCTCCAGGGCCTACTGGCAGGTCCACCCCGGAGCCGTGTACCTGCACCAGGGCGAGCAGTTCGAGGTGCGCGAGCTCGACCTGGGCGGGCACGTCGCGCTGGTCTCGCGCGCCGACCCGGACTTCTACACGCAGTCGCGCGACACGACCGACATCGACGTCGTGGCCGAGAACGAGCGCGAGGAGCTCCCCGGCGGCGTGGTGTCGTCCTACGGCACCGTCCGCGTCACGAACCAGGTCGTCGCGTACGCGCGCAAGCTCGTGGCGACCGGTGAGATCCTCGACGTCGTGCCGCTCGCGCTCCCGCCGGTCGAGCTCGAGACGAAGGCGGTGTGGTGGGCGATCCCCGACGCGGTGATCGCGCGGGCCGCCATCGCGGCGGCCGCGGTCCCCGGCGCGGCGCACGCCGCCGAGCACGCCGCGATAGGCCTGCTGCCGC
>DATEDE010000290.1:0-2900 GCA_035286545.1 Actinomycetota bacterium
GCCGCGGCCGAACATGTCCCACAGCGCGAGGTGGTAGTAGGGCAGGTTATCCTCGGTGAGAAGGTTTACCTCCAGGGCCGTGCGGGAGACGATACCGAGTGCGCTGTCGGTCTCCTCCCAGGGCTCCTCCTGGTAGTTGCGTCCGACCTCGTAGGGGACGTAGTCGTGAGGGAACCACTCGGTGGCCGCGAACCTATGCCGCTCCATGCCGCGCAGGAGCGCCGGCTCCAGGAGCTTGAGCATCTCGTCGGGGGGGATCGGTCGCGCGGTGCCCATCACTCGCCTTCAGCTCGAAGCCTTCAGCCGGGTGACTGGGGCTGACCGGGTGTTGCCGGGTCTCTCGGGCCGCAGAAGCGCCCACAGGATGTGAGCGCGCGAAAAGTATAACGTCGGGCACGGAGGCGGAGCGGGATGAGCGATAGAGCGCGGCGGAGCGACGAGATCCTAGGGGCGAACGTCCTGCTGACCGGATGGTCCAAGGGGCGCGAGGACGAGGTCGCGGAGACGCTCGACCTGCTCACGAAGGACCCCATCGACCTCGCGGGCATCAAGCTCCCTTACGTCGCCCTCGCGAAGGTCTCGCTCGACAAGGCCGACGCGGCGCGGCGGGCTCTCGAGGGGTCCGGCGCCTCCGTCGAGATCGAGGACGCGTGGGTCACGCGCGACGGGCCCCCACCCGGCGCGTCGCGGCCGCCATGCCCGTTCTGCGGTTCGACGAAGACCCAGCCCTACACCCATGCCGGACCCGCCGCGAAGCCGTCGATGAAGTGCACGACGTGTGGCCAGCGCTTCCGCGTGTAGTCGGGCCTTCCCGCGGGTCAGGACATCAACCCGTTGCAGCTTGGCCCGTGGTCGTCTCGTCATGCTCGACGAGCTTCCGCCATCCCTGGCACCCACACTCGCTGAACAGACACAGGCGCGTGGCGCACTCGCTGTGGAGGAACTCCGAGTGCCCGCACCCAGCGCAGAAGACGCTGCGCTGATCAACCGAGTGCTGGAGGACCGTCCTCACGACTGCCGGGTAGCTCATGACCTCTCCGCGTTCTCCACCAGGACGGTGTCGATCTCGTCAAGGAGAGCATCCAGGTCGTGCTTCAGGTCCGCGGTTGCCGGACCGTGTTCGGTCGGCTCGATCCACGCTTCTTCCGCAGCGCGGTCGCGGTGGTGGCGGTGGTGGCTCCTCACCTGCTCTTGTGTGCGCACCATGTGTCTCCTTCCTTGCTGCATCGGCAGCCAGGCGGTCGGCTCCATGGCACCCAGTGACCAGATCCCGGTACCCCCCGTTGCCTTCTGCCGGAGTGCAGCTGAGACGAAGGGTGTAGCCCTCCCTCGCTCCACGGAGGGGCCTTGGCGCCCTCCCCCGTGCTCCCGATGCGGGAATCGGCCGGCGGGCCGATGGCCCGCGCCGAGGAGAGGCCGTACGGTCAGGCCCCGACCGGAGGCCAGGCCCGAGACATGAAGCAGTGGGAGATCCGATCAGCCATCGCCGCCGACGCGATGATGACCCCGGTCCCGCACGCGGCGCCGAGCCGAGGTGAAGTCTTGCTGGCGCAGCTTCCGATCGTGGTCTGGACTACGGACTCGGTCCTCACATTCACGTCATCCGACGGGAGCGGGTTGGACGAGTTGACCCTCGGTCCGGACCAGATCGTGGGTCTCACCCTCTTCGATCTGTTCGACACCGACGATCCTCGGCTCCCGGCCATCTCCGCGCACGTGCGAGCGCTGAACGGCGAGACCGTGTCGTTCGACATGCGCCTGGCCGATCGAGCCTTCCACGGCCGCGTCTCGCCGCTCAAGGACGGCGAGGGCGAGCAGATCGGAACGATCTGCGCGGTGATCGAGGAGGGGAGTGCCGATATCGCCGTCCTGGAAGCCTCTGCCCTCGTTACCGTCGAGTAGCCCGCCCCTTCGGGTCCAGCCCGGTCGGGCGTGACGTCGGCTCAGTCGTCGTCGGTGCTGCGCCGTAACCGCTTCGTCTGCCCGCGGCGCTTCTTGTCCGCCAGCCGACGCTCGACGGCCCCGCGCTTGGGCCGCGTCGGGCGACGTCGGGGTGGCGGTGGTGCGAGCGCGCCGGCCAGGATCTGCGCAAGGCGCCCGAGCGCGGCCTCCCGGTTCTGCAGCTGCGACCGCTGCCTCGAGGCCTTGACCGTGAGCACGCCGTCCACGAGCCGGCCGGACAACCGCTCGAGCACGCGAGCGCGCTGCACCGGGCCGAGCGCGGTCGTGGTCGATAGGTCCAGGCTGAGCTCCACGCGCGAGTCGGCCGTGTTGACCGATTGCCCACCCGGCCCCGAGGAGCGGCTGAACCGCCACTTCAGCTCCCGCGCCGGGATCAGGACCGAGCGGGTCACGCGCAGCGAACCGTCCATACGGTCAGTATGCCCGCGCGTTCGACCGGCAGGGTTGGGAACTCGAGAGATCTGGGATACCTGAGGAGAGGGGAGGAGACGAGATGAACCTGAACAGCATCCTGATCGGCGAGCTCCGGCTGATGCTCAGGCCAGGTCTAGGTGCACGCCGGGGAGCCGAAGGAGGTCGAGCGGCGGCCCGGACTCGTCGGTGAGATCGAACCAGCACACCGAGAGGTTCCGCTTCCGGCTGTAGGCGGTTCCCAGGTTGCACTCCCGCCTCGGTTCGGGCGGCGACGAGTAGAAGCCGAGCAGCTCGGCACGGGCCCTGCCGCAGGCCATCATCTGCACCGCGATGCCGATCCGGTGACCGCACAACGTGCCGAACAGGAGCGCGCGATGACCACCACGCTCGGGCCGCGGGTGCGCGAGCTCGACCGGCGGGAGCGACACCACGTCGTCGGCGAACGGCCCCGCGACCGCAGCCGGGCTCGGGGCAACGACCTCCTCCGGCGTCCCCGGGATCGAGAACACGCCCATCGCGCGCAA
>DATEDE010000291.1:0-9224 GCA_035286545.1 Actinomycetota bacterium
GACGATGTCGGCCGACAACGAGGAGCTGCACAAGCTCTACGACCGGGGTATCGAGGTGGCCCGGTCCTGGCTCGGTCAGAAGCACCCGCTGTACGTGAACGGCGAGGCCCGGGAGGGCAGCGGCTACAAGGAGGCGCGCTCGCCGATCGACGGCACGGTGATCGGCGAGTTCGCCCTCGGCACCCGCGAAGACGTACGCGACGCGGTCGCTGCGGCCAAGATCGCGTTCCCCGACTGGTCCAACCGGCCGTGGCAGGAGCGAGTGGCGATCATGCGCAAGGCCGCCGACATCATGAGCGAGCAGCGCAACGAGCTGTCGGCGATGATGGCGATGGAGGTCGGCAAGAACCGCCTCGAGGCGCTCGGCGACGTCGAGGAGTCCGCGGACCTGATCCGCTGGAACGCCAACGAGGTCGAGACCAACGACGGATTCCGCAAGCCTATGCAGGCGCTCGGCTCGCCCGGCGAGTACTACGACGTGCTCCGCCCGTTCGGCGTGTGGGCGGTGATCAGTCCCTTCAACTTCCCGATGGCGCTCGCGGCGGGTCCGTCGAGCGCCGCGCTCGTCGCCGGCAACACGGTCGTGTTCAAGCCGGCCCACCTGGGCGTGTTCACGGGGCTGAAGCTGTACGAGATCTACATCGCGGCGGGCGTGCCCGCCGGCGTCTTCCACTACCTGTCCGGTGCAGGCTCGGTCGTCGGCGACGAGATCGTCAACCACCCCGACGTGGCCGGGATCACGTTCACCGGCTCGTACGAGGTCGGCATGGGGATCTACAAGGGGTTCGCGAAGGACTTCCCCAAGCCGGTGATCTGCGAGATGGGCGGCAAGAACCCCACGATCGTCACCGCGAACGCGGACCTGGACAAGGCGAGCGACGGCGTGATGCGCTCGGCGTTCGGGTTCGGCGGGCAGAAGTGCTCGGCCAACTCGCGCGTGTACGTGCACCGCAGCGTGTACGAGGAGTTCGTGGCCAAGCTGAAGGACAAGACCGAGCAGATCAAGATCGGGGACCCTCTGCAGAAGGAGAACTGGCTCGGGCCCGTGATCGACGACGGCGCGGTGGCCACCTTCGAGGAGGCCGCCGAGGAGGCCAAGAAGAACGGCACGGTGATCACCGGCGGCGAGCGCCTGACCGAGGGCGAGTTCGCCAAGGGCAAGTTCGTCCAGCCGACGGTCGTCGAGGTGCCGGCCGACTCGTGGATCTGGCGCAGGGAGCTGTTCGTCCCGCTCGTGGCGGTCACCGCGTACGACGACCTGGACGAGGCGATCCGCCTGGCCAACGACACGGAGTACGGTCTGACCGCCGGCCTCTACAGCGAGGATCGCGCCGAGATCGACCGGTGGCTCTCGTCCATCGAGGCCGGGGTCGTGTACGTGAACCGACGTGCGGGCGCGACCACGGGTGCGTGGCCGGGCGTGCAGCCGTTCGGGGGCTGGAAGGGCTCGGGCACCAGCGGCAAGGCCGGCGGCGGCCCGTACTACGTGCAGCAGTACCTGCGCGAGCAGTCCCGGACGGTGATCGAGGAGTGAGCACGGCCGACGCGCTCAAGCAGCGAAGCGATAGCGCGAACGAACAGACCACCGACCTCGCGAACGCCCAGGCGCCCCGGCTCCTGACCGAGGTGCCGGGGCCGCAGGCTCTGGCCCGGATCGAGCGCGACCGCAAGGTCACGAGCCCCTCCCTGCCGCGGGCCTACCCGCTCGTGCCCGCGCGCGGCGCGGGTTCGGTGATCGAGGACGTGGACGGCAACCGCTTCCTCGACCTGAACGCGGGTATCGCTGTTACCTCTACCGGCCACGCGCACCCTGCGGTGGTCGAGGCGATCAAGCGCCAGGCGGAGCAGCTGCTCCACTACTCCGCGAGCGACTTCTACCTGCCGATCTACTCCGACGTCTGCGAGGAGCTGGACCGCATCGCGCCCTTCAAGGAGGACGCGAGGTGCTTCCTCACCAACTCGGGGACCGAGGCCGTGGAGGGGGCGATCAAGCTTGCCCGGTACGCCACCGGACGCCAGTACATCATCGCGATGATGGGGTCGTTCCACGGGCGCTCCTACGGAAGCGTGTCGCTCACCGCGAGCAAGGCGAAATACCGGACCGGTTTCGGGCCGTTGCTGCCGGGTGTGCACCACACCCTGTTCGGGGACCGGGAGCACCTCGGGACGCTCTTCCAGCGTCTGGTCTCGCCGAGCGAAGTCGCCGCCATCGTCGTCGAACCGGTCCTGGGCGAGGGCGGGTACGTCCTGCCGCCCGAGGGCTGGTTCGGGTGGCTGCGCGGCGTGTGCGACGAGCACGGGATCCTGCTGGTCGCCGACGAGGTGCAGAGCGGGATGGGCCGCACCGGCAAGATGTGGGCGATCCAGCACTTCGGCGTCGAGCCCGACATCGTGCTCGCCGGCAAGGGGATCGCGAGCGGCATGCCTCTCGGCGCGATGATCGCCCGCGAGAGCCTGATGACCTGGGAGGTTGGAGCCCACGGCTCCACGTACGGTGGGAACCCGCTGTCGTGCGCCGCGGCGCTGGCGACGCTCGAGCTGATCGAGGGCGGGCTGATGGGCAACGCGCGCGAGGTCGGAGGCGTGCTGATGGACGGGCTGCGGCAGATCCAGCAGCGGCAGCCGTCGATCCGCGATGTCCGAGGTCTCGGGCTGATGATCGGGATCGAGTTCCCCGACCGCGACACGATGGTCGCCGTCGAGCATGCGGCGTTCCGGCGGGGGCTGCTGGTGCTCGGGTGCGGCGACGACGTGATCCGCATGTCTCCGCCGTTGCTTTTCCGTAGCGATCAGGCCGAGACTGCGCTGCAGGTCTTCGAAGACGCCGTCGCCGAGGTCGCGGGGTCCGGCGGGTGATGGGCCGATGGTCCCGTCCGTCGATCGACTGACCTTCGACCGCCGAGATCCGCGGACCGTCGTGCCGTTCTGGACCGGCCCCCATGGGTGAGTCGAAGGTCGCCGCCATGCGCGACGCCGTAGCCGGGCTCGTCCGAGACGGCGACACCGTGGCGATCGAGGGCTTCACGCACCTCATCTGCTTCGCCGCCGGGCACGAGATCATCCGCCAGCGCCGGCGCGACCTGACGCTCGCTCGGATGACCCCCGACGTGATCTACGACCAGATGATCGGCGCCGGGGTCGCCCGCAAGCTGATCTTCTCGTGGCTCGGCAACCCGGGGGTCGGCTCGCTCCATGCGGTGCGCCGGCGGATCGAGCAGGCGGACCCCGAGCCGCTGGAGATCGAGGAGTACTCGCACTTCGGGATGGTGTGTCGGTACGTGGCCGGAGCGTCGAACCTGCCCTTCTTCCCGATCCGCAGCTACTACGAGAGCGATATCCCGAGCGTGAACCCCAACATCAAGCCGATGCGCTCGCCGTATGAGGACGGGACCGAGGTCTACGTCGTCCCGCCGCTGCGTCCCGACGTCACGATCGTCCACGCCCAGCGGGCAACGGCCGACGGCGACGCGCAGATCTGGGGTCTCCTCGGGTGCCAGAAGGAGGCGGCGTTCGCGGCCGAGCGGGTCATCGTCGTGTGCGAGGAGCTGGTCGAAGAGTCGGTCGTCCGCCAGGATCCGAACCGCACGGTGATCCCCGGCATCGTCGTCGACGCCGTGGTCGAGCAGCCGTTCGCGTGTCACCCGTCCTACGCTCAGGGCTATTACGACCGCGACAACGGCTTCTACCTGGAGTGGGAGCAGGTCTCGAAGGACCCGGCCATGCTCGAGGCCTGGCTGAGGGAGTGGGTCTACGACCTGGAGAGCCACGCCGATTACCTGGAGAAGCTCGGGGACCGGTTCGAACACCTGAAGCCGGGAGAGCGCTGGTCGGGGCAGGTCAACTACGGGGAGTACGCGTGAGCGCAGGTGCGGGGCTGAAGGAGGGAGCGAGCGGGAGCGAGCGAGCGTAGCCCCCGCGATGAACATGAACGGGTACTCGAAGAACGAGATGATGATCTCGGCGAGCTCGCGCACGCTGGCCGGCGAGAGGGTCTGCTTCGTCGGCGTGGGGTTGCCGAACATCGTATGCAACCTCGCGCAGCGCACGGTCGCGCCGGATCTCCAGCTCGTGTACGAGGCTGGGGTGTTCGGCGCGCGGCCGGCGCGGCTGCCGCTGTCGATCGGGGACCCGACGCTCGTATCGGGTTCGACGGCCGTGACCTCTATGTTCGAGCTCTTCGCCTTCTACCTGCAGGCGGGGCTGATCGACGCCGCCTTCCTGGGCGGAGCGCAGATCGACCGGTTCGGCAACCTCAACACGACGGTCATCGGCGACTACGCCTCACCCAAGGTGCGCCTGCCGGGCTCGGGCGGTGCGTGCGAGATCGCGATCCACGCCCGGAAGATCCTCGTGATCATGCGCCAGGCCCAGCGCTCGTTCGTCGAGGAACTCCACTTCCGCACCTCGCCCGGGCACTCGGGCGACCCCGAGCACGACCGGGCGCGGGGCTGGTCGGGGAGCGGCCCGACGAGCGTCGTCACCGACCTGGGTACCTACGGCTTCGACGAGGAGACCGGCGAGATGACGTTGCTGACGCTGCATCCGGACGTCACCCTCGATCAGGTGCGCGAGAACATGGGCTGGGAGCCGAAGGTCTCGCCCGATCTAGGCGAGACCCCGCCGCCCACCGCCGAGGAGCTCCGGCTGATCCGGGAGGAGCTCGATCCGCAGGGCGTGGCGTCCTCATGAGCCACGTCTTCCACCGGGTCCTCACCCGCGAGCTGCCCCGGGCGGTGAGGGCCGAGGGGGTTTGGATCGAGGACGCGGAGGGGAAGCGGTACCTGGATGGAGCCGGCGGCGCGATCGTGGTGAACGTCGGCCACGGCGAGCGCTCGCTGATCGAGGCCATGACCGCGCAGTCCGCCGCGACCGACTACGTCCACGGCACGATGTTCACGACCGACGCCCTGGAGGCATACGCGGACGACGTCGCGACCGTGCTCCCGCTGCAGGACGCGCGGATCTACCCGGTCTCGGGCGGCAGCGAGGCGGTCGAGACCGCGATGAAGCTCGCGCGCGCCTATCACCTCGCGCGGGGCGAGGACTCGCGGTCGCTCGTGATCGGGCGATACGCCTCGTATCACGGGAACACGCTCGGCGCGCTCGACGTGGGGGGCAAGCAGGCCCTGAAGGCTCCGTACGCGCCGTGGCTCGGGCGGTTCGGGCAGGTCTCGGCCGCGTACGAGTACCGGTGTGCCAACCCACGCCATCCGGACTCGTGCGGCGCATGGCTCGCGGACGAGCTCGAGGCCTCGATCGTTGGGGCAGGTCCCGGGAAGGTCGCGGCGTTCATCGCCGAGCCCGTCGCCGGAGCGACCCTCGGGGCCGCGGTGCCGACCGACGACTACTGGCCGGCGGTCGCGGAGGTCTGCCGGCGCCACGGCGTGCTACTGATCGCCGACGAGGTGATGACGGGTTTCGGCCGGACCGGTCGGTGGTTCGGCGTCGACCACTGGGGCATCCGGCCCGACATCCTGACCACCGGCAAGGGTTCGACGAGCGGGTACCTGCCGTTCGGGTTCGCGGCGTGCTCGCGCGAGGTGTTCGAGACGGTGCGGGACAAAGGCTTCGTGCACGGATTCACCTGGTCGCACAACGGGGTCGGCGCCGCGGTCTCTCATGCGGCGCTTCGCCGGCTGCGTGAGGGCAACCTCGTAGAGGCGAGCGCCCGGCAGGGCGAGCGCCTGCTGAAGGGCCTCACGTCGGCGCTGGTGGACTCGCCTCTCGTCGGCGACGTCCGCGGCATCGGGCTCATGGTCGGGATCGAGATCGTGGCCGACCGCTCGAGCAAGGCGCCGTGGCCGCGGGCCGAGCAGCTGACCGAGCGGGTCGTGGCAGCCGCCCGCGAGCGGGGTCTCCTGCTCTACTCGAGCACGGGGCACGTCGACGGGCGCGACGGCGACCTCGTGATGCTCGGCCCGCCGTTCACGATCTCCGACGAGGAGTGTGACCTCGTCGTCGAGCGCACGGCGGCCGCGATCTCCGCGGCCCGGGGCTAGCCGTTGCCCGGGGCGGTCGCGCTCGTCCGCTGCCCCGAGGCGCGGATCTACGACCATGGCCCGCAGCATCCCCTCCGCCCGCAACGGGTCCTCTACACGTGGAGCCTGATCGAGGCGTGCGGGCTGCTGGAGCTCGCGCACGTGTCGACCCTGGGCTGCCGCCCGGCTTCGGACGCCGAGCTCGAACTCGTACATTCGGCCGAGTTCATCGATGCCACGCGCCGAGCGGGCCACGGGGAAGTGGATCACTGGGCGCGGTTCGGCTACGGACCGGGCGACGATCCGATCTTCCCCGACATGCACGAGGCCGGAGCCCTCGTGGCCGGCGCGTCGCTCGTGGCGGCCGAGGCGGTCGCCGCGGGCCGGGCGTCCCACGCGTTCAACGCGGCAGGCGGCCTGCACCACGCGATGCCGGCCCGTGCCTCCGGGTTCTGCGTCTACGACGACCCGGCGATAGCGATCGCCTGGCTCCTGGCGCGCGGCGTCCACCCGGTCGCGTACGTCGACGTCGACGTGCACCACGGCGACGGCCCGCAGGCGATCTTCTATGAGGACCCGCGCGTGCTCACGATCTCGCTCCACCAGTCCGGCGACACGCTGTTCCCGGGGACCGGGTTCGTCACCGAGCGGGGTGCCGCCGGCGCCGAAGGCACCAAGGTGAACGTCCCGCTCCAGCCGGGCGTCTCGGACGAGGCATGGCTCACAGCCTTCCGCGCGATCGTCCCGCCGATCGTCCGGGCGTTCGCCCCGAAGGTCCTCGTCACACAGCTAGGGTGCGACACCCACTGGTCGGACCCGCTCGCGAACCTCCGTCTGACGATGCGCGCGTACCGCGAGACCGCGGCCGAGCTCCACACGCTCGCCCACGAGGCCGCGGGCGGGAACTGGATCGCGACAGGCGGGGGCGGCTACCAGTGGGCGAACGTCGTGCCGCGGGCCTGGACGACGTACTTCGCGCGGATGTGCGACGCGGAGCTCCCGGACGCGTTGCCCGAGTCGTGGATCGAGCAGGTCGAGCTCGCGGAGCGGCGCGAGATCCCCGTGACCTTCTCCGAACCCGCGCTCGAGCCCAACGTGCTGGACCCGGCGACCGAAGGCGTGATCGAGACCGTGAAGCGGGTCTGCTTCCCCTTCTTCGGCGTGGAGGCGTAGCGCAGGGTCACGTCACAGGGCGGCTGGCGCGCACCGACGCCTAGATGCCTCAGCCCAAGCGCTTGACGCCGAACCGGGAGACCACGCCCACGGCCCAGCGGTAGAGCGGCGGGGTGAGGACCCGGAAGACCTGGAGCACAGCCAGCGCTCTCGGGATCGATATCTCGGGAGCTTTCCCACGCCGAACTACGTCGACGATCGTCCTCGCGACGCGATCGGGGTCCAGCAGGATCGGCGTCGGCGTCCCGCGCATCGGGAACCCCTCGGTGGGCGAGAAGCCGGGGTTCACGCTCGTTACCAGCACGCCAGTGCCGCGGAGCTCGTGGTAGAGCGCCTCGGAGAACGCGACCACCCCATGCTTCGAGGCCCCGTAGACGGCGGCGCCCGGCGGCGCGAACCGCCCGGCGAGGGACGCCACGTTCACGATGTGCCCACGGCGCCGCTCGAGCATCGACGGCAGGAACGCCTTCGTGCAAAGGACCAGCCCGGTCAGGTTCGTCGCGATGACCTGCTCGAGCCGTTCGGTGTCGACGTCGCGGAACGGGCCGGCACCGGACAGGCCCGCGTTGTTCACGAGCACGTCGCACCGGCCGAACGTCTCCAGCGTCGCGTCGCGCAGGCGCTCGATGTCCTCGTGGACCATCACGTCGCACCGCACGGGGAGGGCGGTCCCGCCGTTGGCGCCGATCCGCCCGGCGAGCGCTTCCAGGCGTTCGGCCCGCCGCGCGGCGAGCACGACCGTAGAGCCCGCTTTGGCGAACCGCAGCGCGGTGCGCTCGCCGAACCCTGACGATGCACCGGTGACGACGACGACCGCGCCACGCAGCTCCACGTCTAGGTATCGCGGGCGCTGGTGAGCGTCTGCCCGCCGTCGATGATGAGCGTCTCGCCGGTGATGAACGACGCGGCCGGTGAGCACAGGAACACGGCCGCGGCCGCGATCTCCTCGGGCCGGCCCCACCGGCCCATCGGGATCGCAGAGAGGATCCTCGCTTCGGCCTCGGGATCGTTGCGCTCGGCCTCGTTCATCGGCGTGTCGATCCATCCGGGCGCGAGGGCGTTCACGCGGACGCCGCTCGAGGCCCACTCGAGGGCGGTCGAGCGGGTGAGGTTCACGATCGCTGCCTTGGCGGCACCGTAGTAGGACAGCTCGGGCTCGATCATGAAGGCGTCGATCGACGCGAGGTTGAGCACGCACCCCGAGCCCTGCTCGACCATGATCCGGCCGGCGGCGCGCGTCCCGTACACGGCCGACCAGAAGTTGATGCCGAAGTGCTTCTCGAACCCGTCCGGGCGCGTGTCGAGGAACGTGGCGAGGAAGGGCGCGACCCCGGCGTTGTTCACCATGACGTCGAGGGCGCCGAGCTCGGCCGCCGTGCGCTCGACCAGGGCGGCCATCTCGGCCTCGACCGAGGCGTCGGTTCGAACGACCAGCGCGCGTCGGCCGAGCCCTCGGATCTCCTCGGCCGCCGACTCCAGCTCGGTTCCGGTTCGGGAGGCGAGGGCTACGTCGGCCCCCGCGGAGGCCATCGCGATGGCGATGGCCCGGCCGATCCCCCTTCCGGCGCCCGTCACGACGGCGACCTTGCCATCGAGCCACCCCTCGAACATCCGAGCTCCCCTCGTACGATGGTCGGTCGATGGACGTTATCGGATCCCACGCCGCCCAACTCCCGGCTATCGGCGACAATTGGTCGCCCCGGCCGTTCGAACGCTCCGAACTGGTCCGGGGGCTCCTGCGCGCCGGGATCGCGGGGGACGAGGTGAGCCATCCGCTGGACAACGTGTTGCGGAACGTCCGGCTCCTACTGGAGGGCGACTCGGACAAGCAGTTCGGCCTGTCGGGCGTGAGCGCGATGGATCCGGAGGAGGTCCTCGAACTCATCGGACGGGCTGCCGGCTTCGTTCCGGATCCCGAGGTTCGCTCGGGACCCGTCCCCGTTGACCCCGAGCTCGTCCTGGACGCGTGCGAGGCGGCCGGCGATCGGCTCGCGCGCGTCGTCGAACGAGGCGAGCGGATCATCCTTGCCACCGGGCACCCGGTCGGCCTAGCCCACCTATACATCGAGCTCG